>CAZZYO010000034.1:0-33856 GCA_964658255.1 Candidatus Babeliales bacterium | reverse complement strand
GCAGCCCATGCGCCACCTGCTGCAGCCAGTGTGGCAGAACCTCGATCGGCATCCACAGCCCTCCGCAAAAGGAAAGCGGCAGATAGAACAGGTTGATGATGCTGGGCGAGGCATTTGGCGCCATGAGGAGACCAAGCAGTAGCCCCAGCGACGCGAAGGGCAGGCAGCCCACAGCGACTATCAACAGCAGCTTGCCAAGTTCGACGAGCGAAAGGATGGGTCCCGAGATCAGCGTTCCAAGTATCGTCAGCAGGAGAGTGATCACCAGAGCGAACCCTATGCTCGCGGCAAGCTTTGCCACCAGGTAAGCGCCTGCCGGCATTGGACTCGCACGCTTCAGCTCCAACCACCCGTGGCCACGCTCATGCGCAAGCCCCGCCCCGATGCCAAACAGTGACGAGCCCATCGCGCCAAAGCATGCGTAGCCCGCGAGCAGGTATCGCGCATACACGTGTCCCCGATACTGCTCGTGCCCGTTCATCGAGGCAAACATCAGGTAAAAGAGCACGGGGAATCCCGTTGTCGAGATCGCGAAGGCGCGGTTGCGCAGCAGTTTCAGGAATTCGTAGCGCGCTTCCTTTTGATAGAGACGAAACATCTGCGGCGTGCCTGGAGAGGTGCTCGGCAGATGCTGCTGCGTTGTGGCCATCAGGGTCCATCCTTTGCTCCGGAACTTGTCTACGACGTCTGTTGGTCCTCTGTACGCTCGGCGGCGACCAGCGCAAGGAACGCATCCTCAAACGCGGTGCCAGTCACCTCCAACCCGTGCAGTGTCTCGTCAAGGGAGAGTAGCTGCCGCAGCATCGCCTCAGGCGTCCTGGTCAGCAACAGCGTTACTTCGCCTTCGCTCTGGACAGCGCTTACGCCGGCAAGCCCTGCGAGGACCGCATGTGGGAGAACAGTCCGGCAGCGCACCTTGGACACCTGCGCCACGCCCCGTAACTCCGCCGGCGTGCCCTCGGCCACGATCCGGCCAGCCTGCATCACCAGCACGCGTGTCGCAAGCGCCTCGGCCTCGGGCAGGTAATGCGTGGTCAGCAGAACAGTCTTGCCGCGTGCTGCCAGTTGCCGCACCTGGTCCCACAGAGCCCGCCGGGCCTCGATGTCCATGCCCAGGGTTGGCTCGTCGAGGAAGAGCAGGTCCGGGTCGCCGCAAAGCGCCAACGCGAAGAGCATGCGCTGTTTCTGGCCGCCCGATAGCTTGCCGAAGAGCTTGTCTGCGACTGAGGTGAGGCCGGCAATCGCAAGCACTTCTTCCTCTGGCAGAGGATGCGGATAGTAGCTGCGAAAAAGGTCAATGTGCTCCCGCACCTTCAGCGACTCCGGCATGCGCCCGACCTGCAGCATGGCGCCGGTACGCAGGCGGCCGGCACGTTCGCGCGGGCTCCTGCCGAAGAGCAGCACCTCGCCTGAGGTCTGCTGCGTGAGTCCAAGCAGCGTGCGGATCGCGGTCGTCTTACCTGCACCATTCGGACCCAGCAGTGCAACGATCTCGCCCGGGTAGAGCGAGAAGCTGATCGAGTCAAGCGCCTGCTGGGTGCCATATCGCTTGGAGACCTGGCGCATGACGGCGATCGGCTCTCCTATCGCCTGGCTCGTCCGGCTCGCCTCGGCGAGCATCTCTACTGCCGGCATAGCTTCGTCCTCCTGCAGGTGCGCGTCGTAGGCCAGTATGCGCTCGATTGTTCCGCGTGGCGAGACCTATGCGGGAGAAAAGAGCGGCTGACCTCGTGCATGCAAGCGCTCTGCTATCACAAAACGCCTAAATCCCACGCCAAGCCCTCCCCGGTACGGGGGTGCATCCCGCTATGCCAGGAGGCCATCGCACGGAGCCTCGCAAACGGGTACAGTAGGCGCAAGCGTGATCCTCTGCAGCACTCAGGGAGCAATCAAACGCATGGCAAAATAAATGATGGCATGCACTCATTCTGGAGCTATACTTCTCCAGAAGTGGAGTTTAGACCCATGGGTGTCGGGAGCCTGCACAGCTGACACCGTCGCACACTTCAGAAGGTAGACCGATCTTGTCTAAGCCGCCGTCATCCAACGCCGTGGTGTATCCGGCAACACTCTACCCGCCCCCGAGCACGCCTAATCTGGCCAGCCTTGAAGATCGGCGGCGCCTCTCCCCGGCTGCGCTCCGCGCCTTTTTAAGCATCATGCGGCATTGGACTGTGCGCGATGAAGATGCTCGCCTGCTGCTGGGTGGAGTCTCGAATGGAACGTTTTACCAGTGGAAGCAGGCTGGCACCAAGCTCCTGGAACAGGACCGGCTGATGCGCATCTCCTATCTGATCGGGATCTTCAAGTCGCTCAACATTCTCTTCAGCCCGACACTGGCTGACAAGTGGGTGCAGCTGCCCAATACCAACGAGATCTTCAACGGCCGTACGCCGCTCGACTACATGCTCCACGGCGGAACGCCAGCCATGGATACCGTGCGCCAGCTGCTGGACGCGCGCCGCGGCGGTTGAAACATGGCTCGAGACAAACAGGAAGGCACAGGCCAAGCGCCGGGAGCGCGCGCTGCTGATGGCGCTGCGGCCCAGAAGCCTGGCCGCAAAAAGGGAGCGTCCGCGCCGACTGCCGATGCAGCACGCAAGCTGAACCCTCGTGCAGCCAATCCGCTGGCAAACATCTTTGACTTGAAGGCAAGCGTCGAGCCAGGTCGTCCGGGCCCCAGGCTGGCGCTCAGTTCTGCTCCGGCCAGGGTAGAGGATAGCGCCGGGCTGCCTCCCGTCACCATGGTGCGGCGCTTCAACACCTCCCGCCTCCTGCCGGCAAAGTACAGCGAATCCGTGCTGACGCGGCTGGCCGACAACGAGGACGACCTGCAGTCGATCTTTGCGCTCGACAACGCCACCAACGAGAGGCTGCTGACCGAGTTGAACCAGCGCCTCGGCATCACGGCGCGCGAGCTGGTCTTCAACATACCGCACTACCGGATCATCAACGCAGCGTTTTGCCATCCCCACCCGCAGGGTGGGCGCTTCTCGATGCCTTACCGCGGCTCCTGGTACGCAGGGTTTGATCTGGCGACGGCTAAAGCCGAGGTGCTCTTCCATCGCATGCTGCAGTTTGTTGAGATCAGCTGGACCCAGCCCGAGGAGCTGGACTATGACCAGTACGTCGCGGACTTTTGCGGAAGCTTCCATGATCTGCGCGCCGAGGCTCTGAGTCGCGAAGCCGCTTCAGCGCAAGCAGTGCGGCCCGTGTCCAAGTTCGCCGCCTGCCTCAACCCTGAAAGCTATGTGGCCTCGCAACAACTTACCCTCTTGCTGCTGGAAGCCGGCTCGCTCGGCATCGTCTACCCCAGCACGCGCAAGCCGGGTGGCAACTGCGTTGCCTGCTTCCGGCCGAGCCTGGTGTGCAATGTGCGCAAGCGCGATTTGTACCGGCTGACCTGGTATCCGGATCGGGCCGCGACGTTCTTGCGTTGCCCGCGCGCCTTGGCGGCTGGAAGCGTTTAAGACGAGCGCAAGCCGAGGCCGTCTCCGGAGAAGAGCCGGGAACACGCTCGGCAGGCCTCGAGACCCCCGGGCTTCCGTGCAGTGCGCCCAAGGGGTCAACCCGGCGGTGTGAGACCGCAGGCGCTTGAAGCCACGCAAAGAGGCCCGCGTGCCGATGCTCGCGCGCAACGCCTCCTTGGGCCTGCCGTGCAGTCTAGCTGGACACGACCATCCGGCCCCGTGTGACCGAAAGCATCTCCTCGGCAAGCTGACCATCGGGTGCAAACTCCGAGCAGGGGCGCAGGGTGCACAGCACGTCGCGCGCTGCTGATTTGCCTTCCGGCCCGGCGATCGCCCACAGGCGCAGCCAGTAGTATCCACGCACGCAGACCAGGTGCGCGCTTGAGATCGCAGATCGCATCATCGTCTCGGTCATTGCCGCGATCATCTCTTCCAGGCTGTTCGCGGTGACAAGCCGCGCGGGCGGGAAGCCGGCCTTCAGCAGTTCGCCTGTGCCGTACCAGAACTCGTTGCTCGCAAGCAGACCGCCCTCGACCGGTATTCCGTGCATGCGTTCGCAAGCGCGCAGCAACTCGTAATCCAGGCGATCTTCAAAGCAGATCGTCAGGCGCTCCGGCTCGCGGCTCACCCGGAGCGGCAATGCTCCGAGCGATTCGGCCAGGTGCCGGGGAAGAAACGGCACCATCCGCTCAGGAGAGAATGCGCCCACACGAAAGACCGGGCACTGCCACTGGATGCTAAGCGCGGCGGCAAAGTCCTCCTCGGGCAGCTGGGTCTGCTGGCGAAGCCAGGTGCCGAGGCGGCCGGCCCCGGTCAGCCGCTGCGAGCGCAGCGCCCGCTCCAGCTGCGCCTCGGTGATCACGCCTTGCTCGACAAGGATCTGTCCGATCCGCACCCGCGGTCCGGTCTCAAGCGCGGCGGCTGTACTCAGTGCGTGCTCCCGAGACAGGGCCGCGCGCAACACCATCTCGAGGCACTCGGCTCCGCATACCGGCTGCCCGGCAAAGGTGTGGATGCGCTGCGTTCCTGTAGCGGGAGAAAAGGTGCGGTGACACTGTCCACAGGATTGAGCGGGCAAATCGTACTGGAGAGGATCCGACTCTGCGGCGTGACTCAGAGTTTGGGTGGAAAGACTTGCATGCATGCCGAGGCTCCTGTTGTGTTGCTTTGTCTTGCTGCAAATGGTTGCGACACCGTGAACGCGCGCGTAAAGCCGAAAAGCGTCGCGGCCCAAAGCAGCCGCCGAACGATGTCGCCCGACCGTGCGATATCGCCCTGGTGTCAGCTCACCCGACGGGCGCGCATCGCGCGAGCAGGCTTCTGTCCACGACCAGCAAGATCAGCCAGCAGGATCCGGAGGTGCTCGACTGCCGCTGCATGGATCTGCGAGACGCGGGATTCGACCACACCGAGGATCAGGCCGATCTCCTTCATCGTGCGCTCCTCGTAGTAGTAGAGCGTCATGACCAGGCGCTCACGCTCGGCGAGCTTATCGATGGCCGCGGCCAGCCGGGTCCGCGCCTCGCCTTCCAGGCACTGGTAGAGCGGGTTATCGGTCTCCTTGCCGGGCACAAAGGCCAGCTCTTCTTCCCCTGACTCCTCTGAGCGCTCAGAGTTCAGGGTTGAGATCTCAAGCCCCTTCAGCTCGCCAAGCAGCTGTTGCAGGTCGCCGAGCTCCAGGCCCATCTCGCGTGCAATCTCGGCCTCGGCCGGCGGCCGCCCGCAGCGTGAGGTGAGTGCGCGGGTCGCTTCTTCAACCGCACGACCCTTGCGGCGCAGCTCGCGCGGACTCCAGTCAAGCGAACGCAGGCTGTCAAGAATAGCGCCGCGAATGCGGAACTGCGCGTAAGAGCGGAACTGCACATTCTTGTCAGGATTAAACTTGCGCGATGCATCGATCAGCCCGAGGGTGCCGGCCGAGATCAACTCGTCGAACTCGACGTGCTGCGGGAGCCGCTCATGTATCTGGCGCGCGACATAGCGCACCGTCGGCAGGTGCTCAATCATCAGGCGCTCCTGCTCGGCTGCCTGCGAGGGCATAGGATCCGCCGGGGGCGCGATGGGGAGCCGGCGGACCGGGGCCGCGGGCGTAACGTTGGGGAGAAAAGGATAGGTTCCGAGTACCGAAACCGGTACCGCGTTCAAACCACCTTCAAGAGACTGCATGCCATCGACCAGGGCTTCAGCATTGCTCTGCATGTGCGCTTCTCCTCTGTCGACCACAGCCTGGAGTTTTACTTCGCTCTCTCTCCCGAACCGGGCATCAGAACAAAGCAAGGCAGTGGTGACGGCTTTGGCCTTGGGCGCTCTCCTCAGCCTCCGATCGCGTTTTAAGAAAGCGAATCGGCATCTGTATCAAGGGCGGTGGCGAAAGCAGTGCCG
The DNA here is from genome assembly GCA_964658255.1 of Candidatus Babeliales bacterium. GTDB lineage: Bacteria > Acidobacteriota > Terriglobia > Terriglobales > Acidobacteriaceae > EB88. Next base: position 28,004 of record CAZZYO010000034.1, on the reverse strand, counting down.
GGTCTCTTCTGTAACTAGCTGCCCGACGAAGCGACATAAGTGCATGGCGTGTGCCGTACTTTCCCGGCTAACATGAAACTCTTCTAACAATGCAGCGGGTGCTCGGCTAAACTGCCGCGCTTGAGCCTTCGGCCCTCACTGCAGACGCGACGCCAACCCCTATCAACACAGGGGTTGCCGCAGGTACTCTTTGGCGAACATGCGATTTCGGCAGCGCCTCACGGCGACGCTACGTACTGACTTGGCATGCCACGCACGCAGATAACAGGGGCATGCACCTAGGTAGGCGATCCTGCCGTGTTAGAGAATTCCAACTTAGGCGGTGGTAAGTGCAGGAAGGCGCGCGGGAACTCTGCCGATCAGGCAAGATGGTTTCGCGCTCGGGGAGCATGGCGAGAGCCAGGGGGCGGAACGACGTCTTGGCCTTGCCAGCGCAAATCCATGCCGATGCCTCCCGCAGAGCCGCGAGTGGCTTATGGAGAGTTGCTCGGGCGCGTTGGCGGATAGCTTGCGCCCGAGCCCGGTGCATAGGCGATTGGGGAAAAGCCGAAGGCTTGAATTTTTGCAGTAGCGAGTGTCGCGAAGGACGGGAGTGTTTGCGCTTGTTGAAGCAGCGCTCATGCCATCGCTCTATCGCAGCGTTGTCTGCAGGAGAGCGCGCCCTGATTGCGGTTGCGCTTGCATCGACTCTGCCAAGCGCACCGGTGCGCTCGGCAGGAGTCGCCGGTCGTAAACCTTGGTGCGCTTAGTTTGCGAGAATGGGCCGGCTTGCTTCCGGCGAGCAGTTCGATGGCGGGAAAGTATCGCGGGCCTTACCTATCGTTGATCAGCAGCGAAAGAGAGAGACCTCTTCCTCGGCATGCACTGGGTCGCGCTGCTCAGATCTCCTCGGGAACATCCAGGAGCTTCGCTCTTCGCATTCGTTTCTGGCAGCACGCGCCACGTTGGCGCCTGCCGGTGCGCTCGCGCGATTCCCGACTGAATGATCAAAAACTGATTCTGTCTGTCCACGCCAGGCTCGCGCAAAGTGGCTAGCAACCGCCGACTCGCGCTCCGGGCATGCATCGTCTGTGCCGCTCTTGTACCCATGCCAGGACGTTTCGGTAGATCCTGTCGGCACCGCTCCCGACCGCACCACACACAAGGCCGTCGACGAATCGCTTATTGATCCATAGCCATAGGGCCAGAGGCTGCAGTCATCCAGCAATCGGGCTCTTGATCCAAGTTCAAGGGCGCATCATCCGACTGACGTCGACTCGCCACGAGAAGATTGGCAAAACGAAAGGCCAACAGCAAAGTCCGGACACGGATGCGCTCTCGCTGATCGCAAAGGTTGTGACGAGGCAATGGGGTATCAGAAGGAAAGTTTTCCCGCTTGGGAGTCAACAATCCCTCGCACAGAACTGGCTTTACTCCAGATCCTCGTAGCCGAAGTCGATATCGTCCGCGCCGATGATCGGGCTCTCCTCCGCCAGGATCGAAGCGCGCTCAAGCGTGTGTTCCAGCTCGCGCACGTTGCCGGGCCAGGCATGCACGACCAGTCGCTCGAGGGCCTCGGGGCTCAGAGTCTTGGCTCGCTCAGTGCCGGCTATCCGCAGCAGCGCCCGCTCGGCGATGAGCTCGATATCGGCAGCGCGGCCGGCAAGCGCCGGTGTCTGGATCATGAAGACAGAGAGCCGATAGTAGAGGTCGGCCCGGAAAAGACCTGCCTCGGCCATGACCCGCAGCTTGCGGTGGGTGGCCGCGATGATCCGCACATCCACGCGCACCGGTTCGTTCTCGCCCACACGCTGCAGCTCGCCGCACTCGACAAAGCGCAGCAGCTTGGCCTGAAGCGCCAAGGGGAGCTCGCCGATCTCGTCAAGGAAGAGTGTGCCGCCATGCGCGGCTTCAAGACGACCGGTCCTGCCTTGCGTGGCCCCCGTAAAGGCGCCCCGCGTATGACCAAAGAGCTCCGCCTCGAGCAGCGCCTCGGGAATAGCGGCGCAGTTCAGCGCTACGAACGGCCGGGTAGCGCGCGGGCTAAGCCGGTGCAGTGCTCGCGCCACCAGCTCCTTGCCGGTACCAGTCGGGCCCTGTACCAGCACTGCCGTGCGACGTGGAGCGACAAGCTGGATGCGGCGCGCGACTTCAAGCATGCGCGGATCTTCACCGAGCAGCTCCGGGAGAACGATGCTCCGGGAGTCGTCAGCAAGCGACCGAAGGGCAGATGGCGACCCCGACAGAGAGCCTGATGCCAACCCGGAGACAGAGCCCGGGGTCGGCCAGGACCCGGGCCGAGATACAGTGACAGAGACCTGGGCTGCGAACTGCCGCGCGATCCTCTCAGACGCGGGCCGGGACACGGTCTGTGACCTGCTTTCGACCATCGTCTCCGAGATCGCCCTATAGGACGCCTTGGACCCTGGCCCAGTCCCCCGCCCCGATGCCGAAGTCGCGCGACCGGCAACGATCTCCCTTTCGCTCGGCGCCAGCTTCCAGGCGGCATCAGCCGCATGCTCGACCGATCGCAGCGCATGCAGGATCTCGTTGCGAAACAAACCCCTTGGCGGCGCCGCGCCCAGATCCAGTCCATCCATCGCCCACACATCGGCCGAGGGATAGAGCAGGGCGAGTTCCCGCACGCAGTCAGCTACATCGAGGTCCGGGAGCCAGCTGTCGATCAGTACCGTGCCAGCGGGCACCGGCTCCATCCGCGTAAACAGCTCGGCTCCGCCTGCAGCTTCGCGCACGACCCAGCGCAGCCCGCGCAGCGTCTCGGCGAGCCGTGCCCGCAGCACCGCGTCCGCGCTTACCAGCACAACCACCCGCGATACATCGGAGACTGGCTCCCGGTCTGCCCTGGTCTGCTTGGTCTCTGGATACCGAACCGCGGCTGCCATGCTCATCTGATCCTGCCTTCCCGTTTCCTGAATCTGCGTTTGGACTGGTGCCGTCGCTTACCCGTGTCGGGTTGTCGAGCCGAACTGTGCTCAGGCGTTGCAAGCCGCGTTTGCTATGGGCATGGCAATTCGGTAGCCCTTGCCGCGCACTGTTTCAATCAGGTGAGCCGGGCTCCCATCATCCAGCTTGCGGCGCAGGTAGTTGATGTACACATCGATGACATTGGTCTCGGTTTCGGCAAGCCCCCAGACCTTGTCCAGCAGCACAGCACGCGTCACACACCGGCCGCGCTCGAGCACCAGCTGCTCAAGCAGTGCATATTCGCGGTTGGTGAGCTCGATCCGACGCCCGCCCCGCTCGACCACCCGCTCTATCCGACGCATGGACAGGTCCTGCACCTGGACCACTGCATCCTGCACCCGCGGAGCGCGCCGCAGCAGTGCCCGGCAGCGAGCCCGCAGCTCCTGGAGCGAGAAGGGCTTGAACATGCACTCATCCGCACCCAGATCCAGGCATGTCAGCCGGGTCTCCATCTCATTCTGTCCCGTCAGCACCAGGATCGGCAGCGTCATCCCATGTTCGCGCGCCGTGCGAAGCACCCCGATGCCATCCATCCCGGGCATCTTCAGGTCGAGAATCGCGAGATCAGGCGCGTCGGCGGCAAGCGCGCTGACTGCCGACTCACCGTCGCCTACCACCCTGACCGTGTAGCCTTCCGACTCCAGCCCGCGGCGAAGAAAACCAGCCAGCGCAACGTCATCTTCTGCAATCAGCACATTCATCTCTCTGTTCTCCCTGATCCACGATGGAGCCTTTTGCGTCCCCTAACAATGCAAACCTAAGGTCTTTCTAAGCCGACTCTCTGCTTTGGGAACCAGGCTCCGAGACGGTTCCACTTTGGGAACAGCGGGCAGCCTGGCCGCCTTGAGCAGGCTTGACACAGCAGTCGAGGGATTTTGTCCTCGACACGTCCGGACTAGAAATCTTCAAGCAGCGCGGCATCGAAGGTAGGGGCGGCACACACGATTTCGCTGTCCAATTCGCTTTTTCTTCGCTACAATCCGGCCATGGCAGTCACTCGCAGACAAAAAGAGGTACTTGACTTCATCTCCGGCTTTGTCGAGCGGAACGGCTACTCGCCTTCGTTTGAGGAGATCGCGCGCGGGCTTGATCTGAAATCGCTGGCCACGGTGCACAAGCACGTGACCAACCTGCAGAACAAGGGCGCCTTGCAGCGAGGGCACAATCGCAGCCGCTCGATTGATGTTCTTCCCCAGCGATCGAGAGTGCGATCAAGCGATCGCTTGCCTTTGATGGGGCGCATTGTCGCCGGGCTGCCGGTTGAGGCCGTGCAGACCAGCGAATCCATCTCGCTGTCCGACATCGTCGGCAATCGCGATGTTTTCGCGCTCGAGGTCCGGGGTGACAGCATGCGCGACGAGCATATCGTGGATGGAGACTACGTTCTGGTCGAGAGGACTCGGACCGCGCGCGATGGCGAGATCATCGTCGCACTCGTCAAAGGTTCAGAGACGACCCTCAAGCGCTTTTATGTCGAAGGCAGCGTGGTACGCCTCCAGCCGTCGAACGCCGAGATGCAGCCGATCTACGTACCCGCGCAGCAGGTTGAGGTGCAGGGCCGCGTGCTTGGCGTAGTGCGCCGCTACGCCTGAGGCAGGCCGGAATGGCAGGGCCATTCGCTCGCAAATAAGCACGCCGGCCGGAGCGGGTCGGCAGACTGGGTCACTGGACTGGCCTACCAAACAGGTCAACCGGCTGGCGAACCGCACGGCACTGGACCACTGCACCTGAGTCGATTGGACCTGAGTCGATCTACCTCTGCGCGTCATGCGTCATGCTGAGCGGAGCAAAGAATCTGCGGATGGCCTGTGCGTCGCTTGGGCTATGCGGTCGCAGTTCCACCGGCGGCAGTAATCAGATTGCTGCTACCAAGGCAGCAAAAGCCCCGCCAGCGGACTGGCAGGGCTTTCAATGTTCATTCAGCTTCGAGTGTCGTGCGCTCTCGTTTTTACACCTGTACTGAAGCTAGCTAACCAGCTTGCTGACGCTCCGCGCGATCGTATCTTTCGGCACGTAGCCGACAATCTGATCTGCCACTTTCCCGCCCTTGAAAAGCAGCAGTGCCGGGATACCGCGGATGCCGTACCGCATCGGCGTTGCCGAGTTGCGATCCACATCCATCTTCATCACCTTCAGCTTGCCGCTGTACTCGGCGGCGACCTCGTCAACAATGGGCGCGAGCGCCTTGCACGGGCCGCACCAGGCTGCCCAGAAATCTACCAGCACGGGCTGCTCCGATTGCAGTACTTCCTGCTCAAAGGTCGCGTCGTTTACCTCGGTGACTGCGTGTCCTGCCATCGATCCTCCTCTTTCCATCAACCTTAGCTATAGATGCCGCAAGCAGGACCTGCGGTGCAACTCGTCATTGAGGAGCCTCGGGTAGTGTGATGCAGGACGGTAAACAAGTTCCTGCCAAACAGACGCAAAAACGCCCGCGCTGTCCAAGCCGCGGGCGCTAGAGCAGCCCTCCCCCAGAGCTGCCCACGTGCCGAAGGTAGGAGCTTCTGCAGTGCAAGTAAAGAAAACTTAGGTAATGCAGGTCACATAACCGGCATCGTTGCCACGTGTTGCGTCAACCTGCTTCAAGCGCGGACACGATGGCGGCTTCGCAACCCAGCGCGCAGTGTACGTACTCTACCGGCCCGATGGGGGCAGGCGCGGCATGCACCCGCTGGTCTATGTTCGCGCGGATCCGAGCCTCATCTGCCTGCGCGCCCAGAAGCAGCAGCACCGCCGGTCCGGCACCGCTCAAGGTGACACTGAGAACGTCGTGCTGCCCGGCAAGCGGCAACAGCAGTGGCAGCAGCGGGCACACATGACTCCGGTAAGGCTGATGCAGACTGTCAGCAGTGGCTGAGCGAAGCAGCTCGGCTCGGCCGGTGGCAAAAGCAGCGGTCAGCAATGCCACGCGCTGCAGGTTCAGCACGACATCTTCGCGATTGTAGCGGTCGGGCAGCACGGCGCGAGAGGCTGTGGTCGCCAGAGGTGCCGCAGGCAAGACAAGCAATGCAGACCAGGCAGCGGGCGGCGCGATCGAGACCGCGGCAACGCGATGCTGCGACTCGAGGCCCTGCTCTGTGCCCAACCCCGGCTCTTCCCAGCCTGAAGCGGCAAAGCCACCCAGCCAGCATGCGGCGGCGTTATCCGGATGCCCCTCGAGACGGCAGGCTTCAGCGAGTACCTGTTCCCTGCTCCATCCCAGGCCGCCAAAATGGGCTGCCAGGGCTACGCCAGCCAGACGCGACGCAGCGGACGAGCCGCAGCCCATCCCGAGCGGTATCGCATTGCGCATTACGAGCGAAAGTGGGGGCGCTACCCTGCCGGTCCCACGGCGTACCGTCTCCTGGTAGACGGTCAGCAGCAGGTTTCCTTCAACCTGAGAACAGAGGTCTACGTTGCGCCCGGAAGCTTTGATCGAGAATGCCGCTGCAGGCCTTGCCTCTATCTCAAGGTAAAGCGCGAGGGCGAGAGCAAGCGTGTCAAAGCCGGGGCCCAGGTTGGCTGACGTCGCTGGCAGGCGAAGGAACAACCCGCTCCCGCCATCCCCTTGGGAGGGTGGCTCTCCGATCAACGAGCGACCTCGGCAGCGACCCGCTCGCTCAGCTCACCGTTTTTTTCGGCCTGCCGTTGGAAGAGTTCAAGCGCGCCAAGCACCTCGCCGGCATCTGCGTTGACGAGCACGGTATCCCGCTGCGTCCCGCGTATCTGCGCTTCAAGCCCCGCCTCTTCCTCGGCCCGCAGCAGCTGCCCGCGGTGGTAGTGGATTGTGTACTCCGAGTCTTTGAGAGTGTGTCCGGTGAGAAAGAGCACCACCGTCTCCTCGCGCGCGACCCGCCCCGTCGCCACCAGCTTTTTGAGCCCGGCCAGTGTTACCGCCGACGCGGGCTCGCAGCCAATGCCCTCGGCGCCGATCTCGGCCTTGGCAAGCGCAATCTCTGCTTCGGAGACCTGTTCGCAGAAGCCGCCTGTGGTCTCAATGATGCTGAGTGCCTTGCGCCAGGAGGCAGGATTGCCGATCCGGATCGCGCTTGCGCGGGTATCCGCCTCAACCGGGATCAGCTCGTCCGCGCCATTAGCGATCAAGCGGTACAGCGGGTTCGCGCCCTCGGCCTGGACGACCGAGATACGCGGCAGACGATCGATCAGGCCAAGCTGGCGAAGCTCGGCAAAGCCCTTGCCAAGCGCCGAGCTATTGGCGAGATTCCCGCCCGGGACCAGGATGTGATCCGGCACCTGCCAGTCCATCTCTTCGGCGATCTCGAAGGCCGGCGTCTTCTGCCCTTCCAGGCGATAGGGATTTACCGAGTTGAGCAGGAAGACCGGCGCGCGCCGCACCACTTCGGCCAGGGTGCGCACGCAGCCATCGAAGTCGGTCCGCAGCTGGAGGGTGAGTGCGCCGTAGTCAATGGACTGCGAAAGCTTGCCCCAGGCGATCTTGCCCTCGGGAATCAGGACAAGCGACTGCATGCCGGCCCGGGCGGCGTAGGCGGCCATCGCAGCCGACGTGTTGCCGGTCGAGGCACATGCGACCCAGTCGAAGCCCTGCTCGTGCGCGACCGAGAGCGCCGCTGTCATGCCCGTATCTTTAAAAGAGCCGGTCGGGTTCAGGCCCTGGTGTTTCGCAAAGAGCCGCTCCACACCGAGCGCCGCAGCACTGCGGCCCAGGTGGTAGAGCGGCGTGTTGCCCTCGCGCAGGGTCACGATGTTGCGCTCGTCGTCGACGATGGGGAGCAGGTCCCGGAAGCGCCACACGCCGCTTTGATCCATCGGTGCCCGCGAGGAGCGACGTGCGGTCCAACGCTCGCGCAGGGTCGCAGGAGCAGGTGCCTGGTTTAACGTATGCTTCGCTCCGGCGTCTGCCTGCGCTGTCAGCAACAAGCCTGGGTATTCCACGGCAAACAGGTGGCCGCAGGCTGTGCATCGCAGGTCCCCGCCAAGCTGGTCGCGCGTGATGACGCGAGCACACGAAGTGCAGCGGAGCCGGTGGGCAGGAACGTGGCTTTCCATCAGTCTTCCTAGCCTAGCACTCTGTATGCGCGGGTAAAGAGCCGGCGCGGCCCTGCACGCAAGCCTTTAGTCATAGCCGCAGGCACGTCTATGGATTGCAGGTAGCGCGAACTTACGCCGCAAACTGTATAGAAGCGTTCCGGCGGACTCGATAAATTCGTATACTCGTTGGCATGGCCGCTCTACTCTCACCGCGCGAGGCAGCCCTGCGGCTCGGCATCTCCTACCCGACGATGAAGCAGTGGCTCTATCAGGGCAAGGTCAAGTCGGCCAAGACACCTGGCGGCCACTACCGCATCCCCGAGGCGGAGCTCGACGCGCTGCTGCCGAAGAGCACGAGCATGCATACGCCCCGACGCGAGATGCTCCGCACAGTCAGCGGGCGTAACCAGCTCATCGGGCGCATCGTTGATCTGCGCTATGACGGCCTGCTGGCCCAGGTCAAACTCTCGATCGGCGACCAGATCCTGACCTCGATCATCACCGCGGATGCTGCACGCGAGATGGGCCTGGCTGTTGGCGAGACAGCAGCAGCGCTGATCAAGGCGACAGAGGTGATGGTGCTCCGTGTGTGACGCGATGAGCGCGCAGCGGGCGCGGAGCACAGTGCAGAGGCGGAGCACAGTGCCCCGATCCATGAGCGCCTGCACCGGCGTGGCCTGCCGGCATGCGCCTGACGCGCGGCGTTTTCCTGTTCTCCTGAGAGTTCTTGCTGTGCTTGCGCTGGCACTGCTCAGCGCCCAGGCGCGAGCCTTTGCAGCCGAGCCTCTGCGGGTAGCTGCAGCGGCAGACCTGCAGCCGGTGCTGCCTTCGATCCTGGCTGACTTCGCGCGCCGGACCGGCATCGCAGCCGAGGCGTCTTACCAGTCTTCCGCAACGCTCGCCACACAAATTGAGAACGGCGCCGGCTTCGATCTCTTCCTGGCTGCCGACACATCGTTTCCGCAACGCCTGATTGCCGCTGGCCTGGCGGAACAGTCGGAGCCGGTCGTTTATGCCCGCGGCACGCTGGTGCTCTGGGCCCGCAAGGACGCGCCGCTGCTCACCACGTCGGGCAAGCCGCTGAGCCTTGACACGCTGCGCAACCCGGCGCTGCGCTCGCTCGCGATCGCGAACCCTGAACACGCGCCGTACGGGCGTGCCGCTCGCGCCGCACTCACCTCGCTCGGGCTGCTTCCGAGCCTCACGTCGAAGCTCGTCACCGCTGAGAACATCGGGCAGACCGCCCAGTTTGTCAGCACCGGCAACGCCGAACTGGGCCTCATCTCGCTTACCTCGGCGCTCACCCCGGAACTGAGCGCGATTGGCACCTACGTCGAGGTCCCGCGCAGCGCCTACCCGGCGATCTTGCAGGGCGCGGTCACGCTCAAACGCTCAAGCCACCTGGCCCAAGCGCATCGCCTGCTCGATTACCTCGCGACGCCCTCCACCCGGGCGACGCTTGCCGCGCGAGGGCTGGCATCGCCGCGCTAGTGTTTGCGGCAGCCGGGTCCTTCCCCGGTCCGACACTGCTTGCGCTGACCCAGCTGCCAACCTGGCAGATCGATACGCAGGCTCTCGTGCTCACTCTCAGGCTCGCCTCTGTCACTACTGTTTTTCTCATGGCCATTGTCTGCCCGCTTGCCGGCTGGCTTGTGCTTGGCCGCGCGCGCCTCCGCCCTGCCGTTGAGTCCATGGCGATGCTCCCGCTCGTCATGCCGCCTACCGTGCTGGGCTACTACCTGCTCGTGCTGCTGGGGCCGCGGACCAGCGTAGGACGCGTTCTCACCCACGTGCTTGGCCATCCGCTCGCCTTCTCCTTCTCCGGATTGGTCATCGGCTCTGTCCTCTACAGCCTGCCCTTCGCCCTGCAACCGCTGACCGCCGGCTTCGCCCAGGTTGGGCCGGAGCTTCTCGAGGCCTCTGCCCTGCTTGGCGCTGGCTGCGTGCGGACGCTGTGGGCGGTTGTCCTTCCGCTCGCTCGTCGATCACTCGTCGCCGCTGCCATCCTCAGTTTCACGCATACGGTCGGCGAGTTTGGCGTCGTGCTGATGCTGGGCGGCGACATTCCCGGCCGCACACGCACGCTCTCGATCGCCCTGCTTGACCAGGTGCAGGATGCGCAGTATGGCGCGGCCAACCAGACCGCGCTGCTGCTACTGGTCTGCTCGACGGCAGTGCTGCTGGTAATCTACGCGGGCAATGCTGGACGGGAACGCCGAACGACGGCGCGCGGCCTCCTTGACTAAGCTGGCTGATGCCGTCCGGGCTGGCTCCCCTGGATCACCCGTCGGCGGGCCTCCGGACTCGCGTTCACATGGCGCGGCGCGCTGTTCCGACCTGTGCGTGGATGTGACGCTGCGTATTCCCACAACCACCCTTGAGCTCACCGCAAGCTTTACGCTGCGGGCGACGACCAACGTCCTGTTTGGCCCGTCTGCTGCCGGGAAAAGCACGCTGCTCCGCATACTGGCGGGCCTGGTTCTGCCCGACCGGGGATCAGTACGCCTTGGTGATACGGCGCTTACGGACACCGCTTGCAGAGTCCAGCTGCCCCCTGGTCAACGCGGGATCGGCTACCTTACCCAGCAGCCTGCGCTTTTCCCTCACCTGTCGGTGGCCGGAAACCTGGCCTATGGGCTTCACCACCTCGGACGCGCCGAGCGGCAGTTACGCATGGAGGAGATGCTCAGCCGCTTTGCCCTTGAAGGTCTCGCCGGTCGCACCCCCGCGCGACTCTCTGGCGGGGAGCGTCAGCGTGTCGCCCTGGCCCGTGCGCTGGCGCCAGGGCCTCGCGTGCTGCTGCTGGACGAGCCGTTTGCCGGGCTTGATCCGACGAGGCGCGCCCAGACGACGACCGCACTACATGCCGCGCTTGCCGCGCAGGCACAGCCCACCATGCTTCTCTCCGTCTCCCATGACGTCGCCGAAGTGTATGCAAGCGACGCTGAAGTGCTGTTGCTCGAACAGGGCAGGATCACGGCACAGGGACCCTCGCGCGAGGTGCTCAGAGGCGAGCGCGAGCGGCTGTTGCGCCAGCTTGCACGCTGAAGCGGCGGCTTCCTTTGTCATGCACGAGAGTCGAGCCCGGGAGTCTTGCCAGGGATTACGCCGGAGCAGGCCCCTTCACTCTACCCAGACCGGCTCCGGCTCCAGGTGAACGCCGAACTGCTGCTGCACTCCGTGCTGGATCTCATCCCTTAGGGCAAGGATGTCTGTTGCACGTGCCTGACCCCGATTGATCAGCGCCAGAGTGTGGCGGCTGGAGATGCCTGCTTCGCCGCGCACGTACCCGCGATGGAAGCCGGCCTTCTCAAGCAGCCAGGCAGCGGGCAATTTCACCTGCTCCGCACCCGTCGAAGCATCAGGCGCCGGGTAGTGCGGCACCGGTGCGGGGGCAAAGCGCGCTGCGATCTCCTCGTACACTGCGGCAGCCACAACGGGGTTCTTGAAGAAGCTGCCCGCACTGCAAGTGTCAGGTGCGCCCGAGCCGAGTACCATGCCCTTCCTTGCGCGGATCTCCCGAACAGCCTCGCTGACCGCCTGCAATGAAGCAGATGTGCCGGTTTCTTGAAAGTAACGCTTCAGGTCTGCATAGTCGAGCAGCGGTGAGCCGTCCTGCACCAGGCTGAACTCTACCTGGGTCAGTATGTACCGCCCTCGGTCGACCGTGTTGAAGCGGCTTGTCCGGTAGGCGAAGCCGCACTCTTCCGCGGTAAACTCCCGAAAGCATTCGACCTCGCGATCGAATCCGCGGACCCGCCTGATCGTCTGCGCGACTTCCTGCCCGTAGGCGCCGACGTTCTGCACGGGCGTGCCGCCGACTGTGCCCGGGACGCCCGCCAGGCACTCCATGCCAGCCGCATTCGCAGCAACCGTGCGGGAGACCAGCCGATCCCAGTCCTCACCCGCGGCCACGCGAAAAAGTCTCTGCGCGCCTTGCAGCTTCTCCTCGACACCAGTGAGGCCTACACGGAGAACAACCCCAGGGTACCCGGCGTCCGAGACAAGCAGGTTGCTGCCGCCGCCGAGCACAAAGAGCGGCAGCGACTGCCCACGCGCAAAGCGCACGGCTTCGGCAACATCTGCCTCGTTCGTCGCTTCTGCAAACCAGCGCGCCGCGCCGCCGATGCGAAAGGTAGTATACGGCGCGAGCGGAACGTGTTCCTGTAGCTTCATACCTGGTTCCAAGGTACATCCGTGTATACCTCTGTGGTAGCGGCGGGCGCTCGAAACTCTTACAATGGAGTGTACCGGCTGTTGCTATGGCGGAGGAGAGAACATGTACCCAGAGATTATGGTCATCCCGATGCGCGAAGAGCTGACGCGGGTCGGCATCAAGGAAGCGCGGACGGCCGAAGAGGTTGACGCAGCGCTGGCAGCCCCGGGCACGACGATGGTCGTGGTGAACTCGATCTGCGGATGCGCCGCTGGCAAGATGCGCCCTGGCGTCCGCCTGGCGCTCGGCAACGATGTGAAGCCCGATCAATCCATCACCGTCTTTGCAGGGCAGGATCGTGACGCGACCGAAAAGGCACGCGGCTACTTCGGTGGTAATCCTCCGACCTCACCCGCGATTGCTCTGCTGCGCGATGGCAAGCTGGTGTACATCATGCAGCGGTATGCGATCGAAGCCAATACCGCGCAGGCGATTGGTGGCGAGCTTGCACGTGCCTTTAACGAGTACTGCGCTACGACGACAGCCTAGGTCTTCAACCCGCTGCAAACGAAAGCCCGGCCATGTGCCGGGCTTTTCTCCCGTTGCTCCTCTTTCGAAGTTCAGGAAGAGCTCGCGGCGAGTGAAAGAAATGCCGCAGTTTCGTTTGCCCTGGCGGCTGGCTTCAAGCGTGTCCCTTGCCACGTGCGGCGACCAGCTCCTCGTAGAGCGCGATGGTTTGGTCGGCGATCGCGGTCCACGCGAAGGTTTGCTCCACACGCCTGCGACCGGCCTCGCCGAACGCCTTGGCTCTCGCCGGATCGGCGAGCAGCCCGTTGATCTTCTCCGCCAGGTCTCGCGCGAACCGCTCTGGATGCAGAGGAAAGCTCGTGACCGGGTCCTGCTCAAAGGCCACCAGGTGCCCCGTCTCGCCTTCGACGACGACCTCCAGGATCCCCCCCGTTGCGCTTGCGACCACCGGCGCACGGCAGGCCATTGCCTCGAGGTTGATGATGCCGAATGGCTCATACACAGACGGGCAGCAGAAGACGGCCGCGTTCGAGTAGAGCTCGATCGCCTCCGGCTTGGTAACCATCTTCTCGATCCACACCACGCGTGGATTGATCCTCGACGCCTCTTCAACCTTGGCCCGCATCTCGGCGGCGATCTCCGGCGTATCCGGCGCCCCTGCGCAGAGCACCACCTGCGTGCCCGCAGGCAGATACTGGATAGCCTCGACCAGGTGCGTGACGCCCTTTTGTCGCGTGATCCTCCCGACGAACAACACGTACGGTATCGCAGGGTCAACGCCGTACCTGGTCAGCGCTTCCGTACTCGTGGTCTTCTGGTACTCGTCCAGGTCGATCCCGTTGTAAATCACGTGGATCTTTGCCGGGTCGACCTCGGGGTACGCGCGCCGGATATCTGCCTTGGTCCCCTGCGACACGGCGATGACCGCGTCCGCGTCGAGGATTGCCGTTCGCTCCATCCACGAGCTCATCGCGTAGCCCGAGCCAAGCTGCTCAGCCTTCCAGGCGCGCAGCGGCTCGAGCGAGTGTGTCGTGAGCACGAAGGGGATGTTGAAGAGCTTCTTCGCCAGGAAGCCAGCCATCGACACATACCAGGTGTGCGTGTGGACAATGTCGATGTTCGCAACCGAGGTCATCTGCGCAATGTTGAGCGTGAGCGTCTCGAGCGCCGTCTTGAACTTTTCCGTGGTCTGCTCGCCGACCAGCGACCAGGGCTCGGCGCCGCGCACGTGCAGGTTGCCGCGGTCCGCGTGCTGCTCGCCCCAGCAGTGCACCTCGACCTCGATCTTCTTCGCCAGTTCCCGGCTCAGGTACTCGACGTGGACCCCCGCGCCACCATACACATGGGGCGGGTACTCGCGTGTCATCAAACCAACTCGCACGGGCGTCTCCTCGTATCGGGCTCGCCGTTGCGGCTGAGCCGAAGGGCCATCATATACAGTTGCTACCCGAGCGGGATAGCGAAGGGTTAGCGAGCGGGGTAGGTAGCGGGGCAGGTAGCCGGGCCCGTCATTCGCCCGGTCGCAACCTATCCGTCCGGTTACAGTAAAGAGATGCCGAACACACCCAGGGGTGACCTGGCCGCGGTTGACCTGGCTCCGGTTGGCCTCGCCACAGTTGACCTCGTTGGGGTCGGGCTCAACGCGCTCGATACAATCATCCCGCTGCCCGCTTTTCCCGTCCGGGGATCAAAGACCGAGTACTCGGACGCTCTCATTCTGCCCGGCGGCCAGGTAGCAAGCACCGTCGTCGCTTGCCAGCAGTGGGGCCTGCGCACCCGCTACATCGGCAAGCTTGGTGATGACGCAGCCGAGGCCATGCATCGCGAGGCGTTTGCCAGGGCCGGCGTTGAGACGCAGATGATCGTGGTGCCCGGGGGCGCCAGCCCGCAGTCGCTGATCATGGTTGACCCGAGCGGCGAGCGCACGATCCTGGGCCGGCGCGATGAGCGCGTGGTGCTGCAGCCAGAGGACCTGAAACGAGAATGGGTAGTGGCTGCGCGCGCCTTGCATGTGGACGGACACGACACGGGCGCGGCGACGCTTGCTGCAGGCTGGGCACGCGAGGCCGGCATCCCCGTCATCGCCGACCTGGACGAGATCTACCCGGGTCTGGAGGCGCTGCTCGCGCAGATCGACTACCTGATCGTGAGCCGCGACTTTCCTTCGCGCCTGATGCAGGAGCCTGACCTCGAACGCGCCCTCCAGCAGATGCAGCGACGTTACGGGTGCCGGCTGGCAGCGGCCACGCTGGGCGAGCAAGGCGTGCTGGCCTGGGATGGCAAGCGCTTCCACGCGGCTGCGGCTTATCGCGTTCCGGTGGCGGATACGACGGGCGCGGGGGATATCTTCCATGCCGGGTTCATTTATGGTCTGCTGCAGGGCTGGCCGCTCGGCCGGCAACTCGAATTTGCATGCGCCGCCGCCGCAATGAACTGCATGAAGGTAGGCGCGCGCGGAGGGATCGAGGCTGTGGCTGCTATTGAAGCTCTAGTCGCGGCAGGCACGCGGTACCCGGAAGCTAGCCTAGTCTCCTCGACCGGGGTCAGATTCCCCAATGCTATGGATTAAAGCCCTCGCTTGTTGGTGAGAATGCTCCTGCGGAACTTGCTAAGCAGGCTCCAGGTCTATTGCCTGGCCGGCCTGCCAAGAAGTCTTCAATGCCAGCCGCGGCCATGGGCCTGGCTACGTAGTAGCCCTGGATCTCATCGCAGCGACATGTGCGAAGAAGCTCTAGCACCTCCGCTGTCTCCACGCCTTCTGCCACAACCCGATAGTTGATATCGTGGGCCATGGAAATCAGGGATTGCACCAGCACCTGGTCCCTGAGGTTCGCATGCAGCTCTCTCATGAAGCACTGATCCAGCTTGAGGGTAGTAGCGGGCAGCTCACGCAGGTAGGCAAACGAGCTGTAGCCGGTGCCAAAGTCGTCGATGGCGAGACCGACCCCCATGTTGCAGAGCTGGTTTAGCTGCTCCAGAACACGTGCTTTATGGCGAATCAAGGCTCCCTCTGTGAATTCCAACTCGAGGTCGGCCGGGTGCAGGCCATGGTGCAGCAACGCAGCGGCGACGGAGCCGGCAAATCCCTTCTCTTCAAGATTGCGGGCGGAAACGTTGACCGACAAGCAGAGCGTGACCCCCTGCTCGCGCCACGCCTTGATCTGCATCAATGCGGCATTCAGGACCCACTGGGTCAGTGGCCCGGTCAGCGCAGTTTGCTCAATGACGGGAATGAATTCGCCCGGCGAAACGCTGCCCAACTGCGGATGATCCCAGCGCAGCAGAGCTTCGGCGCTCGAGCATCGGCCGGTATGGAGATCGAGACGGGGCTGGTAGAGAAGATAGAAGTGTCCGGAGGCCTTGAGGGATTCGCGAACCTGAGCAAGGATGTGGAACCGGCGCTGCAGGGCTTCGTCACTTGCGACGCTATAGACCGCGTACTCCAGCTCCGTTTGGCGAGCATCGTTGGCCGCGCTCACCGCTGTACGCAACAGGTCCTGGGGAGAAACATTGGACGTACGAAAAGGAGAGATGCCGAAGACCGGCACGATGTTGAGCGGAATCCCGGCGTGGCTGAGAGGTCTGTGAAGCCGGGCGCCAAGATCCTGAACCAGCTCTAGCCAGGGTTCCTTCTCGGGCTCGAGCATGATGGCAAGGGAGGCGAACCCGACCTGGTAAATGCCGTCCTTCCTGCCGCGACTGGCCTTGATTTCGAGAATGGCGGCCTTAATCACCTCGTCGATGTAGGAAGCCCCCAAGACGCTCACCGCTTCACTCACGTGGTGGAAGTCGGTGAGCTGAATCAGCACCAGAACGGCTGGCCGATCTGGCTGGTTGCGTTGCTGATCTTCGATATCCTCGTACATCTGGTGCCGGTTCGGCAGCCCGCTCGACGGGTCGATACGCCCAAACTCGTGCTGCAACTCGATCTGAGCCATGACTACGGCGGCCATGTCCTCGAGCGACTTGATCTGCGCGGAGGTGAGAGTGCGGGGCACGCTATCGAGCACGCACATGGCACCCAGGGTGAACCCGCTGCGCGTAGTGAGAGGCGCGCCCGCGTAAAAGCGAACGCCGGCCTTGGCCAGGGGAGAATCGTGGAAGCGCTCATCCTCCAGCAGGTTCGACACGTGGAGAAACGCGCGGCTGCGTGTCACCTCGGCGCACGGGGCTCCGATTCGCGGAATCTCCCGGCCGGGGGTACCTACGTAGGATTTGAAGAACTGGCGGGTGCGATCAGTAAGTGAGACGGCCGAAATTGGCGAGGTGAAAAACTGAGCCGCCATGCGTGTGATGCGGTCGAAGCTTTCACTTTCAGGAGTGTCGATCAGGCCAAGCTCTTCCAGCGCGTCCATCCGCAATCGCTCGTATTCCTCGCCCGCTTGGCAGTCAGCAGTAACGCCTGAAGAATCCGTCATCAGTTCACCCGTCCCTAGGAATACTCGCTATAGGGCTCTATCGACCGGTCGGAGGGGGACCTGCAGGAGAGATTGTTCCACCTGGAGCACATTTCAACCTTTCGTCACTAAAGTTCGAAGAGCCTTCCGCCCCGGCAGTCTCGCAGGTCGGCATCTTCGGCACCAGGCTGTGCTTTTGCGAAGGGCCAAAGTAGATCGCCACTCCCAAGATAAGACTGACCGCCACCACCTCCCGGGTGAGTGGCAGGTTGAACATCAGGGATAACGCACTGAGAATCCCCAATGACCCCGCTTCGCGAACCGGTACCGAGGGCACGTTTCCCTTTTTGAGCTTCTTGCACAGGGTCAGCAATCAATCGCGAGCGCGGCGCACAACAAGCTGATCGCTTGGCGTGCCCTCCAGCAGTTCGGTCCCCATCCGCGGCGATGGGAGCAGCTGATCACTCTAGGTTCCAAGCCAAGTTGCAGGAGCCAAGTTGATCTTTAGGAGCCAACTTGACGCCTTGAGCGACTTCAAAATTGCGTTCGGCCTCTCCACTAGCGCCCGGCGGTCTCCCGTTCAGGCATCTTCTGCACCCGGCTGTGCTTCTGCGAGTAGCCGAAGTAGATTGCAAGGCCAATGACTAACCAGACCGCGACCACCTCCCAGGTGAGCAGCGGCAGGTTGAACATCAGGTAAAAGGCCGAGAGGATGCCCAGGATCGGCACCGCGGGCACGAACGGCGTCTTGAACGGCCGCGCCAGGTGGGGTTGGCGTACGCGCAGGATCCACACACCGGCCGAGACGATCGAGAAAGCGAGCAGTGTCCCCATGTTGACCAGCTGCGAGAGCCGGTCGACGTCAAGCAGAGCCGGCAGGAAAGCGACCACGGTTCCGACCACGATGCTCGAGATCCACGGCGTGCGGAACTTCGGGTGAATCGCCGAAGCCCACTTCGGCAGCAGGCCGTCCTTTGACATCGAGAAGAAGACGCGCGACTGGCCGAGCAGCATCACCAGCATGACAGTGAAGAGGCCAAAGATAGCGCCAACCTTGACCAGGATGCCGCCCCACGCGACGCCTGTCGCGTCGATGCCAACCGCGACCGGCTCGGCCACGTTGAGGGTGCGGAAGTTGACCATGCCCGTCAGCACGAGCGACACCACGATGTAGAGCAGCGTGCAGAAGACGAGCGAGCCAAGGATGCCGATGGGCATATCGCGGCTCGGGTTCTTAGCTTCCTGGGCGGCCGTTGAGACCGCGTCAAAGCCGATGTAGGCGAAAAACACCGAAGCTGCGCCTGCCGCGATGCCGGAGAAGCCGTAGCGCCCCGGCCCTTCATTCGGCGGAATAAACGGGTGCCAGTTTGCGCTCGCAATCTGCGGATGGTGTATCAGGAAGCCTATGCCTAGATAGAGAAACACGCCCACGATCAGCAGCTTGACGATGACGATGACGGAGTTTAGGTTTGCCGACTCCTTGATGCCGACCACGAGGATGGTCGTGACCACGGCAATAATCAGGAAAGCGATCAGGTTGAAGACCCCGGTGACGTGCGGCAGCCCGCTGAGGTCAGTCCCAGGCAGAAACGAACCCGCCAGCTGCCAGCGCGCGTGCAGATTCGGAGGCTGGGTGAGATAGATCGAAGCGCCATAGTTGTAGCAAAAGCGTGCCATGGACGAGGAGGGCACAAAGCCTAGTTGCGAGGCCAGCGAGAGCACGTAGCCCGACCAGCCGGAGGCGACGGTAGCCGCGCCAAAGGCGTACTCCAGCACCAGGTCCCAGCCGATGATCCAGGCGACCAGCTCGCCTAGCGTCGCGTAGCCGTAGGTGTAGGCCGAGCCGGCGATCGGGATGATCGAAGCAAACTCGGCGTAGCACAGCCCGGCGAAGGCGCAGGTGATGCCAGCCAGCACAAAGCTCAGCGCGAGCGCAGGCCCGGCGTTTGCGGCAGCAGCATGGCCGGTCAGCACAAAGATGCCCGCGCCAACGATCGCGCCGATGCCGAGCGTGATCAGGTTTACCGGTCCAAGCGAGCGCTTGAGGGTGTGCTCGCCTTCTTCGCTGGCTTCGTTCTGGAGGAGTGAGAGCGGCTTGGTGGCAAACAGCTTAGGCATGGGCTCGTGTTCCTCTCTGCGGAAACTTGAGGGTGCGTACTAGGTGGCAGAACCTTGGGGGAGAGTGGGCTGGCCGCGTCGCGACCACAGCAGGTAAACCGGTATGCCGAGCACAACGATACAGAGTCCGGGCCAGGTGTACTGCGGCTTGAACCGCAGCAGGACGATGCAGATCCAGGCCGCCATCACGATGTAAAGCGCCGGCAGCACAGGATAGCCGAAGGCGCGGTAAGGGCGCTCAGCATCGGGCCTGCGCACTCGCAGCACAAAGACGCTGGCAATGGTGAGGATGTAGAAGACCAGCTCAACGCAGATGATGTAGTCAAGCAGTTGCCCGTAGGAGCCGGAGACACAGAGCACGCAGGTCCACACAGCCTGCAAGATCAGCGAAGCCACCGGTGTTTTGTACCGTGGGTGCAGCCTGGCGGTCGCCTTGAAGAAGAGCCCGTCGCAGCTCATCGCGTAGTAGACGCGAGAGCCCGCCAGGATCAACCCATTCGCACAGCCGAAGGTCGAGATGAAGATGGCCGCCGCCATGAGGTAGGCGCCGTAGCGGGAGAAGATCTGCTCGAGCACAGCGGTCGCGACGCGATCCTCGGACGCATACTGGATCCCGCGCGCTAGGTTCGTCACCCCGTGCGGGTCGCCGTGCAAGGGCAGCGCGTACAGGTAGACGATGTTGCAGCCCAGGTAGAGCGTCATCACAATCGCCGTGCCAAGCACCAGCGAGAGCGGCAGGTTGCGCTTGGGGTTGGCGACCTCGCCTGCGGTAAAGGTCACGTTGTTCCAGGAGTCAGCCGAGAAGAGCGACCCGGTCTGCACGACCGCGACCAGGGTCAGGATACCGACCAGCGTCACCGGTCCGCCTGCCGTGATGCTCAACGGGTGGAGCGAGTGCCATCCAGCATTGGTCCAGAACGCGTGGCCGAAATTCGCCGCTACCGCCTGCGCGTTGCGCCCGAGCGCGATGCCAAAGAAAACCAGCGCAAGCACCGCAAGCGTCTTGGCCGTCGTGAAGATGTTCTGCACCAGCGCGCCCAGACGGACGCCAAAGATGTTGACGATGGTCAGCAGGATGGTGATGATCACGCCGCACAGGTTTGCGGTATTGAGCCCGATATCCATGTTGCCCAGCACCATGGGGCCGAGGTGCAGCGGGGGCACATGGCCCAGGTGCAGGAGCCAGTGGCTCGAGCTGATCGCCGGGAAGAACACGCCGAGAAACTTGCCGAAGGCGACGCCCACTGCTGCGATGGTGCCGGTCTGGATGACAAGAAACAGCGTCCAGCCGAACAGGAAGCCCCACATAGGGCCGAGCGCCTCGCGCAGGTAGACGTACTGCCCGCCCGCCCGGGGCATCATCGCTGCCAGCTCACCGTAGGAGAGCGCGCCGATCATCGTCATGATGGCCGTGACGACCCAGGCCGCAACAAGCAGCGCGGGCGACCCGGTGAGCCGGGCGATATCCGCCGAGACGATGAAGATCCCCGAACCGATCATCGAGCCGACCACGATCGCGGTGGACGAAAAAAGCCCAAGCCCCTTGACCATGTGCGGCGCGTTGAGTCCGGGGTCCGGGCTGGTTGTCGCAGGGGTAAGCGTGGTCACGGTTACAAGCTGTTCTACCGGAAACGCGCCAGAAAGTCTTTGCATAATTTTTCGAGTCGCTCGTAGCTCTTGCCGGAAAGACCATCGCCTGCCGGGAAGAGCGCGGAGATCACTGCGACCCCGTCGGCGCCGGCGGCACGGACCTCGGCAGCCCGCGCCAGCGTAATGCCGCCGATGGCCACAAGCGGCCTCGTCGTCAGCGCCCGGGCGCGGCGTACGCCTTCGAGACCTACAACAGGCTGCGCGTCGGCCTTCGATCCGGTCGCGTACACCGGGCCTACAGCGATGTAGTCTACCGGGCTTGCCTCTGCCGCCAGCAGCTCAGAGTCCATGTGGGTCGAGAGGCCAAGGATGCGCTCCGGGCCGAGCAGCGCGCGGGCTGCTGACGGCTCCATGTCCCCCTGGCCTACGTGCGCGCCATTGCAGGCTGTCGCCTCCACCAGGTGGACGCGATCATTCAGCACGATGCGCAGCGAAGCCGGCGCTGCCTCCCGCAGCAGGCGCGCGTCGCGCAGCACCTCGGCGTCGGTTCCCTGCTTATCTCGATACTGCAGCAGGGTCACGCCTGCAGCTGCAAGTGCATGCGCCACCTGCCTGAGCGCCTCTGCCCGGGCTCGCTGGTCGGCCGGGAGCCAGGCTGCATCAAGGATCGGGTAGAGCGGCGACACAGAGAAGGGCATGCCTCCAATCTATACGCGCCGTTGAGCCGCGCCAGTGCTGGTGCGGGCGCATGGAGAGCGGTCGTCTCCGCGCCAAAACCGCCAGTCGCTCGCGGTACGATCAACAGATGCCGAGCACCCATCCTGTCGCCGCCAACC
This sequence comes from Candidatus Babeliales bacterium, assembly GCA_964658255.1. Lineage (GTDB taxonomy): Bacteria > Acidobacteriota > Terriglobia > Terriglobales > Acidobacteriaceae > EB88. The sequence continues at coordinate 6,426 of CAZZYO010000034.1, read as the reverse complement.
CCGAGAACACTGAGCCGCGCTGGCCAGCGATCCTCGCCATGCTGGCTGTCGGCGTTTCGCAGCTCTGGCTACCCGAGCATCTCTCGGCCGGCCCGGGCTGGCTGTGGCTGGTGCTGGTTGTCCTGCTGACCATCCCAGGCACCATCGCGCGGCATCGCCAGCACTACCGTCTCAACGAGGTACTTGGCTTTACCACCACGGGCCTGGTCACGCTGATGCTTATCTGGTCGCTGGGCCTTCTCATCACGTCGCTGCCGGCGCACAAGGAGTCGCCGGTCGAGCTGCTGCGCTCGGCCGCGACGCTCTGGTTTTCAAACATCCTGATCTTCGCGAGCTGGTACTGGCGGCTTGACGCAGGCGGGCCGAACGCCCGCGACCTGCGCGATGCGCATACTGAGGGCGCGTTCCTGTTTCCGCAGATGACCATTGACGAGATGAAGACGCCGGAGGGAGCGCGTGGCTGGTCGCCGGGCTTTATTGACTACCTCTTCCTGGCCTTTAACACCAGCACGGCCTTTTCGCCGACCGACGTGCCCGTGCTCTCGCGTTGGGCCAAGATGATCATGATGATCCAGGCGATGATCTCACTCGCGACCATCACCCTGCTCGCCGCCCGGGCGGTCAACATCCTCTAGCCACAACCATCTAAATATCTCCCGGACGCACCTTGGCGCGCACTCCTGCATCCAGATAGAAGAGCGGTGCACGCTGGCTGGAAGCAGCCGGACGCGAACGCGTGCACACTGGCCCGGGGAAAAGTCGGCCCACGGCTACCCGCGTGCTCAGCATGTGGAATCATAGGAGTGCCGGGTGCGTTCCGGGGCGCGAGGGCGCCTGACGCAGGCGGCGGCGACACAAACGAGAGAGGATGTTCGATGGAGCAGATAGTTTCAGACGCGCTGGTGTTCTTCGGTGCCACGGGAGATCTGGCCTACAAGCAGATTTTTCCGTCCCTCCAAAGGCTAGCCAGGCGGGGGAAGTTGCTCGGTCCAGTGGTAGGCGTAGCCAAGGCCGGCTGGACACTCGACGACTTAAAGGCGCGGGCCAAGGACAGCATCGAGAAACACGGAGGCGTCGACCCGGAAGGGCTGGACCTGCTGCTCAGCAAGCTGCGGTATGTGGACGGCGACTATGCCGACGCCGATACGTTCACGCGCGTTCGCCAGGAGCTTGGTGAGTCCAAGTACCCGCTCCACTACCTGGCGATCCCGCCGTCGCTGTTCGTCAAGGTCGTTCAGCAGCTCAAGGCCTCCGGCAACGCCGAGCCAGGCGCTCGCGTGGTGGTGGAAAAGCCATTCGGCCATAACGTTGAGTCGGCCGCGGCGCTCAATCATGCCATCCACGAGGTGTTCCCGGAAGAGTGCATCTTCCGTATCGACCATTATCTGGGCAAGAACTCAGTCCAGAACCTGATCTTCTTCCGCTTTGCCAACTCCTTTCTTGAGCCAATCTGGAACCGGCAGTACATCGAGAGCGTGCAGATCACCATGGCGGAGAGCTTCGGCATCCAGGGTCGCGGCAGTTTCTATGATTCCGTAGGCGCCTTGCGCGACGTGGTGCAGAACCACCTCATGCAGCTGCTCTCAAACATTGCCATGGAACCGCCTCCCTGCCCGGATGTGGAGAGCCTGCGCGATGAGCGCGTCAAGGTGCTCAAAAGCGTCAAGCCAATCACCGCCGATGACGTGGTGCTGGGGCAGTTTGACGGCTACCTGGACGAGCCGGGTGTGCGCGAGGAGTCACCTGTGGAAACGTTCGCGGCGCTGAAGCTGAACGTCAATAGCTGGCGCTGGCGCGATGTGCCCTTCTTCATCCGGACCGGCAAGCTACTCAACAAGACCGCGACCGAGATTACCGCCAAGCTGCGGCAGACCCCCGCCGTCTTCTCAGAGAAGCTCACGCCGCAGAACTACGTCCGCTTCCGCCTCAGCGGCGAACCGGTCGTCGCGATCGGCGGGTCGATCAAGGAGGCAGGCGACACCCTGCGCGGGCGCATGGTCGAGCTCAAGGCATCGCAGCAGGTCGGCACCAATGATGTGCTGCCTTACGAGGAGTTGCTCGAAGACGCCATGCACGGCAATCCGGTCTGGTTTGCCCGCGAAGACTACGTTGAAGAGAGCTGGCGGGTGATGGACCCGCTACTCATGGCCCTGCCCAAGGTGCACACCTACAAGCCGGGCAGCTGGGGCCCCGAGCAGGCGAACGACCTTACCCGGTCGGTCGGCGGCTGGCTGAACCCCCAGTAGCCGTTCAGCAAACAGAAACGCGCATGGAGCCAGTTCACTCCGTGCGCGTTCCACTTTCGGCCAAGCAGACGATGCAGCCGGCTCAGCTCTCCACGCGAAAGGCATGCAACGTTGCCGGGTAACGGTTCTGGCCGCGATCCGGGTCGATCCACAGCGTGAGTGCGGCGACCTGCTCAAGATTGACGACATAGTTCTCCAACTGCTCGCTGGAACCGCCCGGGCTGAAGTTCCACTGTTGGCGAACCACCTCGCGCTGCTGCCCACCCATAACTTCGGCATGCAAACTGAACTCCTGCGAGCGCTCGTGCTGCTGCTCGCGAAAGTGCAGCATCACGCGCTTGACTGCGATCGCGGCGTCAAACCGGAGGACTACGGTCTGTGGTCCCGGTCCCGCTGATTGCCACCGGCAGTTGTAGCTGTCCTGCCCGGCAACGGGTGTGCTCTCGGTGAGCGCTTGCTCGATCGGGTACAACGGATCCTCGGACGACAGCTCGACACTCGCGACTGTATTCAGGTCAAGCCAGCCGGCACCCTGCGCGTGCGGGGCACCAGGCGCCTTCCCGCTGCCGTCAAGCATTGTCTTTCGCATGCTTTTCTACTCCTCGCTTTCGCTGCTTTCTGTTGCTGCTGGGTCAGATGCGCGGCGCACGCCGGCTTGGGTCCGCGCTTATACAATCGAGCGCAGGGGCTGCTAGTGACGATTACAGGCGACATGCTCTTAGGCGGCCGCGCGACCCGCGGCCAAGGTAGCGCACTCTACGCCACCAATCCAGCGGATGGATCGCGGCTGGAGCCCGCCTTTCCCTCAGGCGGCTCAGACGAGGTGGACCAGGCCTGCCGCCTGGCCGATGCGGCCTTTGACACCTACCGCGAAACGCCTCCTGCAACCCGGGCAGCCTTCCTTGAGGCCATCGCTGACCAACTGCTTGACCTCGACGACGAGCTGATCGATCGCTCCATGGCTGAGTCAGGACTGCCGCGGGCCCGCATGGAAGGCGAGCGCGGACGCACCGCCGGGCAGCTGCGGCTCTATGCGCAGGTGCTACGCGACGGACGCTTTCTGGAAGCTACGCTTGACCCGGCCCTGCCGGATCGCAAGCCCTTGCCGCGGGTTGATCTCCGCTCCCGCAATATTCCGCTCGGGCCTGTGGCCGTCTTTGGCGCCAGCAATTTCCCCCTGGCCTACTCGGTCGCGGGCGGGGATACAGCCTCGGCGCTCGCCGCCGGCTGCCCTGTAGTCGCAAAGGCCCACCCCGCGCATCTTGGCACCTCCGAGCTTGCCGGTCGAGCCATCCAGCGAGCGGTTGCGCGTTGCGGCATGGAGCCGGGCGTCTTTTCGCTTGTGCTTGGTGAGGGAAATGCGATCGGCGAGGCGCTGGTGCAGCATCCGGCGATCCAGGCTGTCGGCTTTACGGGCTCGCGCGCCGGTGGCCTTGCACTCGCACGCCTTGCCGCAGCCCGGCCACAGCCGATTCCTGTCTATGCCGAGATGAGCGCGGTGAATCCCATCTTCCTGCTACCAGGCGCGCTTGAGGCGCGAGCCGAAGCCATCGCCCAGGGCTTCGTCGATTCGCTCACACTCGGCGTGGGCCAGTTCTGCACCAATCCCGGACTGGTCTTTGCCGTCGCCGGGCCTGCCTTGGATCGCTTTACCCAGGCAGCAGCAACAGCACTGGCCCGCAAGCCCTCGGGCCTGATGCTTCATCGCGGCATCGCACAGGCGTACGCGCAGGGCTGCGCGACCACACAAGCTACCCAGGGCGTCGAAATACTGGCGGAAGGGCAGCCCGCACCGGAGAGTGGAAGCTTCGGCCGGCCAAGACTCTTCCGGGCACCCGGCGCGCAGTTTTTGTCTACGCCCGGGCTCAGCGAAGAGCGCTTTGGCCCGGCATCGCTGGTAATTTCGTTTGAAAGCTTCGACCAGCTGCTTGAAGCGGCCCGCGGGCTTGAGGGGCAGCTCACCTGCACCCTGCACCTGGAAGCAGAAGACCACGCGCAGGCGCGTCGACTCTTGCCGGTGCTTGAGCGCAAAGCTGGGCGCCTGGTGGTCAACGCCTACCCTACGGGCGTAGAGGTCTGCCACGCCATCGTGCATGGCGGCCCTTACCCGGCCACGACCGACGGCCGCACCACCTCGGTTGGCTCGCGCGCGATCACGCGGTGGCTGCGGCCGGTCTGCTACCAGAGCTTCCCTGAGGAGCTGCTGCCTGAAGCCCTGACAACCGGAAACCCTCTGCAGCTGCCCCGCCTTGAAGATGGTGTGATGGTGCCTGGCGCCTAGCACCAGCGCGGCGCCAGCCGCTATAATCGGCGACTACGCCACCAGAGCCGCCACGTCCCGGACTGTGATCACGGTCCCACGCACCGGTCGCAACTGCCCTTAAGGACGAACCCGCGTACATGCCAGCTACATCAGCAAAGCGAGCCAAAGAGGAGAAAGCCGACAAGAGCGCGAAGGGCGGAGTCCCGCCCAAGCCGGAACACGGTACCAGCGTGATTACTGCGTTCCACCAGATCCGCGAGTTGATCGTGCATGGCCGGCTCTCGCCTGGCACCTGGGTGGTGGAGGGCGACCTTGCCGAGCGACTGAACATCAGCCGCACCCCGGTGCGGGCGGCGCTGCACTGGCTGCAGCGTGATGGCTACGTGCATGAGCATCGGACCGCCAACAAGAGCCGCATCGTGGTTGCGCCGCTGACCAAGGAAGACGCGGGCGAGCTCTACAGCATCATTGGCCATGTCGAAGGACTGGCCGGTCGCAACGTGGCAGCGCTGCCGAAGGCGCAGCGCACTTCCCTGGTGCAGAAGCTGAAGTCGCTCAACCAGCAGCTCACCGAGGTTGCCAAGAGCGCCACCAGTGCCGGCTCCATCTTCGACCTTGACCGGCGCTTCCACTCCGAGATTGTGCACGCCGGCGCCGGGCCCCGGCTGACCGTGCTGCACAGGGCGATCGAGCCGCAAGCCGAGCGCTACTGGCGGCTCTACGCGAGCTCTATCCTCCACGACCTCCACCTCTCCATCACCGAACACGAGGCGATCATCAAGGCTGTCAGCGCCGGGGATGCCAGGCAGCTGGAGCAGGCACTCCAGGCAAACTGGGACAATGGCTGCGACCGGCTGGGCAAGGTCATCGACGTTTTTGGCGAACGCGGCAGCTGGTAGATTTTCGCTCAGGCTAAGCGGAAGGCCAGCGCAGGTCGAGCAGGTCGAGTTCGCGCTGCAGCTTGCGCAGCGTGTCTCCGCCAATCGCCCCTTCATCCTGCAGGCGCATCAGCTCCTGGCGTTCTACGCTGCGCAGCTTGCCGGTCAGCTGGGCGTAGAGGCGCACCTGTTCCCGCGCATTCCGCCCCCTGGCCTGCTCCTGAAGGCCTTCAAGCCGCTGGCGGTAGAAGCGCTCGATCAGCTCGGTCGTAACCTGGGCCTCGGCAGGAGTTTCCTGCTGCAGGTTCTGCAGCATGGCCAAAGCAGCCTTGGTCAGGATGCGTCGGGCGCGCCGCTCCTCCTCAAGCATGCCGGCCGAAGCGCATACGCCCAGCTTGCGAATAATCCAGGGAAGCGAGAGCCCTTGTCCCGTCAGGCTGACCAGGATCGAGGCAAAGGCTAGAAAGATGATGGCAGCGCGGTGGGGAAATTGCGCACCGCTTTCAGTAAACCCTGGTAGCGAAAGTGCCGCAGCAAGCGTCAACACGCCGCGCATACCTGACCAGCCCACCACAAAGGCGCTGCGGTGGTTGACCTCCAGCATGTTCTCCTGCCCCAGCATGCGGCGCCGCACAAACGAGGCAAGGTGCGCGACCGGATAGATCCAGGCCATGCGCAACAGGAGCAGCGTCGCGCTGATGAACAGACTTCCTGCAAGCAGGTGCGTCCACTTGAGCGGTCGCATCAGGTCCAGCACTGTTGGCAGCTGCAAGCCGATCAGCATGAACACAAAACCGTTCAGCACAAGCTCGATCGTGTTCCACACTGCCTGCAGATCGACACGCAACTCCGAGGTGAAGGCCTCCGAGCTCTTGCGCCCGATGTAGAGACCGCAGGTGACGGTTGCGAGCACTCCCGAGGCATGGATGCTCTCACCCAGCAGGTAGGCGACATATGGTGTTCCAAGTGAGATCAGCGTTTGTGCAGCCGAACCACGCACCGGGCGCTGCAGCAGGAAGACCAGGCTGCCCGTGACAAG
>CAZZYO010000033.1:0-34193 GCA_964658255.1 Candidatus Babeliales bacterium | reverse complement strand
TACCAGCTGCCGCAACTCGGCGATCGCGTCGGCCAGACGCCCTGCCTCGGCGTAGGCGCCCGCAAGCTGCTGGTGCGCGTCCGGATCACCCGGCTGCTGGCGTGTCGCGCGCTCGAGCAGGCTTACAGCCTGCTCTCGCTGCCCGGTGGCAAGCGCCAGCGCGCCAAGATTGTAAAGCGCGGTAAAGTCGTCTGGATCGAGGGTCAACGCACGAGCGAACTCTGGTTGCGCCTCTGCTGCATGCCCCTCGCCAAGCATCGCTGCGCCAAGGCCGCTATGCACCGCCGCCTCCTCCGGACATTGGCCCAGCATGGCGCGGAAGGCGGTTTCAGCAGCGGCGGGCTGGTCATGCCGCAGCCCGAGCCGGGCCAGGTTGAAGCGAGCATCGCAGCCTGCCTTGCCTGACGCGTCCTCCGCGATAACCTGCTCATACACGCTGCGGGCCTGCTCCCACGCGCCCGAGCTTTCAAGCGTTGCGCCCAGGCTGTTCCGCGCGCGGCCATCGTCAGGGCGCGCAACCAGCAGTCCTCGGTAGATCGTTGCGGCCTCGGCATAGCGGCCTTCCCCCTCGAGCGCGGCGGCCAGGTCATACTCGGCGATGGCGTCTCCCGGCTCCTTCGTGATCCGGCTCCGCATCCAGGCCTCTTGCAGCAGCAGCCGCGCGTCGCGCCCGCCAGCCACAGGCTCAACGGGGAGCACCTGCAGCCAAAGGTGTGCCATCTCGTCCACAGATCGATTGCCGGCGCGCACCCGCACGGGCGGCCTGTGCGGGTTGTGCACGTTTGCGTCGGAGTTGTCATAGAGGTAGTGCATGTGGACGACCGTCCCGGCAGGCAGCAGGAGCGGCGCACGGTAGCCGTAGACCGATTGCCGGTCAATGTCCCAGTCGGGGATGGTGATCAGTGACATGCGCTGCTGGTCCGGCAGTACCGCCCAGGCTTCCATGCGGCGGGCCAGGTAGTGCGCATGCGGGTAGATGCCCAGCAGGGTGACTGCAACAGGCAGCCGCAGCGTGTCGTCGACGGGGAAAGCTTGGATACCGGGGGGTATATCAAGCGCCCGGTCGTGCTCCAGCTGCAGCAGCATGGGCTGGTGCGTGGGCGGCTTGTCGGTAAAGTAGAGGCCTACCTCGGCCGAGAGCGTCTCCGCCTTGCCGGAGGGCTTTAGGTGCATGTTGAGGATCAGGTCAGTGCCGGGGTCTATCTTCCACTGCATGCCCTCAGGCTCAGAGAGGACCGGAGAGTCCGGCTTCCAGAAGAGAAAATGTCCATCCGGGTCAAAGGCATTACCGGCGTCGACCTCAACCTCCATGCCCGGGACCCCCGCGCGCCAGTCGGCTGCGTGCTGCCGTCGGAAGGAGCCCGTAGGGTCGACCAGGATGTTTGCGTGGTGGACGATCTCCTGCGCACCGGGACGAATCTCGAGCGCGCGGATGTAATGCGACTCCTTCAGCGGGTAAGGCAGCACGAAGTTGCGAAAGACATCTGTCCCGGAGGCTGGCATGGTGAACGGCTCTGCCACCTGAAGGACCAGATCAGGCGGCCCGTTCTGCCAGTCCTTGCTGTAGGCGGGGCTGCGCGGAGCCTGTGCCAGGTCGCCAGAAGGCATGCTGGCCTTGACCCAGCGGGCGATCTCGGCGACTTCGTCCGTGCTCAGGCGGCGCTCGTCCGCGAAGGCGCCGCCCTGGTGCTCGGGCAGCCAGGGCGGCATGTAGCGCGACTGGGTCACAGCGGCCACCTGCGTGCCCCAGCGCTGGGCGTCCTGGTAGGTGACAAGGCTGAACGGTCCCGCGCCTCCCGGATGGTGGCAGCTGGTGCAGTTCGCGTACAGGATAGGGGCGACCTGGCCCGCCCACGTAGGCGCTGCACTTGCTGCAGAGGCTGCAGGCGCTGCCGGGCCGTGCGGTGCGACCGACCTGGCGTGCGTGCGTGCGTGTGCTCCCGGCAGACAGGCGCACGTTGCGAGCCAGAGTGCGATCCGCAGCACGAAGCCTGCACTGGCGGCGGGTAGCCCGCCGCCCCAGATCGAGCCGCTTCGCAGCCGCGGTGTTGCCACTCGCGCACGATACACAGTCATCGTCTCTGCGCCGAGGAGGCAAGCGGCGCGATAGAGCACCCTACCGCTGGTCCGCCGGGTGGAGACACCGGCCGTCCGGCTAGCGCGGCCTCCAGCGCGTCTTCTAAGTCATGGTGCGTTGCCTGCGGACGCTCCTGGCCAAGCGCTACGTAGCGGTCGTCGATGCGCCCGTGGTAGATCTCGCGCAGCCCATGCCCGTCAGGCACAAAGATGGCGGCTTCCGGAGTCACCGTTGCGCGCGCCCACTGGCTGAGCGCATGCCCGGTATCAAGCGCGGTAGGGCTCTTGATCCTGTACTCTGCCTGATGCGCACGAACCAAGTCCGCTGCATCGCCCGCGTTTGGATAGACAAACCATACCTCCACGCCTCGTCTACTCTGCGTGAGCGCGGACATCTGAGGAACGTACCTGTTTGCCAGCGGGCAATCGGTGGCAGTAAAGAAAAGCACCACCGCACGCGTGCCCTTCGGGGCCAGGCTTTCGATGGGCCGGCCGGCCAGGTCGACTACCCCCCGCAATGCAGTGGCAGCGTCGGCAGGACCCGGAGGAAAGGCGCAAGCCGCCACGAATAGAAGCATCAGCATGGCCCGGGATCGCTCGCTCACTCGTCTCCTTCTGTGCTTGCCGCTGGCCCGTAGACATCCTAATTGCTTGTGACCTGACCGCGTCGTCGCGCGCTTGCCCGGCTGTACCAGGCTGTGACACGCTACTGCGCTCAAGCCAGAGGCACTAGCCACACTCCGTTCGCTTCTGCTACGCTCAGATTTTGCGTCAACCGCTCCGGCTGGCCGGCCCGGCAGGGCATCAGAGTTTGCATCCACCCTGCGCGTCCCAGTAGGTTTCATGGACCCCGGCGGAAATCCTGCGCTCCCTGTGAAGGCATGCCCGAATACACTTACCTGCTCGAGAACCGTCTTACTCTGCCCCAGCAACATGCGTTCAAGCAGGTGCGTGAAGCCGCCCGCGAAGCCGGCATGACGATCTTCCTGGCTGGCGGAGCGGTACGCGACCTGACTACCGGCTCCTCGGTCCGCAACTTCGACTTCGTCGTCCAGGGCAATGCGCTCGCCCTTGAGCAAGCACTCGCAGCACGCGGTGGCGAGCTTTGGGGCACCCATGAGCCTACCCGCACCCTAAGCTTCTGGTTTCCGGGCAGTGTGCGCGTCCAGGTAGCCAGCGCCCGGTCTGAGGAGTACCCGAAGCCAGGCAAGCCCGTCTACCACTTCGGCACCATTGTTGACGACCTGCGTCGGCGTGACTTCACCGCCAACGCCATGGCTCTGTCTCTGAATGAAGGTTCCTATGGCCTGCTACTCGACCCGCTGAACGGTGTTGCTGATATCGAAGCCCGCCTGCTGCGCCTGGCGTCGAACTACGGCTTCATAGAAGATCCATCCCGGCTGGTGCGCGCTGTTCGTCTGACGACCCGGCTGGGCTGGCAGATGGACGAGAAGACCGCCACTCGCTATGCCAATGCCAAGGAGTCCGAGGCAATCAAGGCACTCTCCTCCCATCTGCGCGGCTATGAGCTGGAAAAGATCGCAAGCGAGGAAGATGCGCTGGTGATCCTCAAGGCGCTGGAGTCAGAGGGCTGGATGGAGCACCTGATGGCCGCCTGGACCAGCGCAAAGGCTGACACGATGGGGATCGAGAGCCTGCGACGGAACTGGATCCAGCTGCTGATGCAAGGCGTGACCGCGGACCTGGCTGCCGCGCATCTTGAGCTTCTGACCGCGAAGATGGTTCCGGCCGAGATTGCGGCGCTCAAAAAATGCATTGTGCATCCTGGATTGCTGCGCCAGTGGGAGACCCTTGATGATCGGGCGAAAGAGTTCGGCCGCGCACTGACGGGTAAGGCTGCTGCCGCGCCATCGGCTACCTGGAAGCTGCTGACCACCGAGCCCGCAGAACCGATCCTGTGGCTGGCACACACGCGCAAGCCGGGCGCGGTCGATACCAAGTTCAAGAACTTCTTCACGGTCTGGCCAGAGTTCAAAAAGAAGGTGCCGGCGCCCCTGATGCTCGAGATGCGCATCACCCCGGAGCTGCCTGGCTACGCCGAGCTGTTGGAGCAGCTCTTCTATCAACTGATCGATGGCAACCTTGAGACGGACGAGCAGATGCGCGCCTTTCTTGAGCCGTATTCGCCCCCGGCACCGCCGCCTCCGCCGACGATTCGGCGCAGCCGCGCCAAGAAGTCCGAGAGCAAGTCCAAGCGGCGCACCGTTGCGCCTGATGACGAGGACGACGAGGACGAGGATCGCGATCCGGACGACGAGGACGAGGACGAGATTGCAGACGCCGATGCGGACGCTCCAGGCACCAGCGTTGATGCCTTAGATGATGTGGCAGATGAGGAAGAGGACGATCTCGAGGTGAAGGCACTCGCCTCCACTCTGGGGAAAGGACTCCTGCGTACCGACAATGCGATCGACGACGAAGCTGCTGACGAAGATGATGCGGAGGAGCCGCCTATAAGCGACGTCCTCACGGACGAGGACGCGGATGTTGGCGAGCCGGAGCCGGCCCCCCCTGCAAAGCCGGTTGCGGTCTCGGCTGCGGGAGGCCAGGCTTTAGCAGCACCGACGAAGAAAGCGTCACCGAAGCCCGCGGCGTCTGCCACGGCGAAGCAGGCGGAACCCGCGCCCGGCCTGGCCCCTGCGGCTGCGGCGAAAGGGGCTGCCGTGCCGCCGCCTGCGGCCCCCGTCTCCCTAGCTGCGAAGCAGCAGATCTCTGAGAAGAGCGCACTGGCTGCCAAGGCAAGCCCTGCAAAGCCGGCGCCGACGAAGGCCGCCCCGGCCGGGCCGGTGGCAAGCAAGCCCTCGCCGCAAAAAGCCACGCCTGCAAAGGCAGTGGCAGCAAAAGCCGTGCCTGCGAAGAAAGCAGTGGCTGCCGCGCCGACGAAAAAGTCTGCGCCACCGCACGCGCCTGCAAAAAACGCAGCCGTGCCCGCTGCCAAGGGCAAGCAGCCCGCTCCGGCTGCACCTGGCAAAAAGCGCTAAGGTAGGCCGTATCTCTCGCCGGGGGTCCTACCCCTGGTGATGGTTTGCTTCCACTGCCTAGCTCTTCGGCGTGCCGCGCGCGAGCAGAATGCGGATGTCCCTCAGGTTGTTGTGGGTGGTCCCGGTCACAATCGCGTCCCCAAGCGCAGTAAACAGGGGACAGCTGTTGAAGTCAACAAGCGACTGCCGAGGATTAAAGCCGAACGCCTCCGCTCGATCGACGGTGGAGGGGTCGGCGATCGCCCCAGCCGCAGGGCTGTTTCCATCAAGCCCATCCGAGCCGGCACTCAGCACCACCAGCGGCTGCCCGTTACACTCGGCGAGATCAAGCGCTGCCTTGAGTGCGAACTGCTGATTGCGTCCCCCACACCCATGACGCGCATCAAGCTCCACCGTCACTTCACCACTGGAGAGCAGGCAAAGCACTGGGTACTGCTGCCGCAGTTGGTGGAAACGCTGCAGCAGGTAGTCAGATGCCTCGGCATACGGCCAGTTATCGCAGGTGTTATCGATGATCACCTTGTAGCCGAGCGAGTGGGCATGATCGCGTGCAGCGTTGACAAAGTCATGGTTCGAGAGCAGGGTGTCGAACTGGCTTCGCTCCAAGGTGGAAACGCCTGGCCCGGCAGGTGGCATCTTGCGCAGGCCGAGGAAGTACGCTCGCACCGAAGCAGGGAAGCGCTCCAGCAGGTGGAAGCGCTCCAGCAGCTCGTCACACTCGGCGAAGGTAGACGTGTCAGGCAGGGTCGGCGAAGAGGCGACCAGCGCCAGGTCACGCAGAGGCACATCAGCCAGCAGCAGTGAGAGCTTCTCCGCCTGGGGAGCGGCAAGGGCCAGTCTGCCGCCCTTGACGGCGGAGAAGTACTTGCGCACCGTGTTGATCTCGCTGATGGTCGCGCCAGAGGCTACCAGCGTCTCGTGAAAGGCGCGGGTGTCGTCGAGCGACATACCGGCGTCCCGAGGAAGCTCCAGCATGGCAGAGCCGCCGCCGCTAATCAGGAAGAAGACAAAAGTGTCCCTGCCTGCCTTACGGAGCAGGTCAAGGCTCGCCCGGGCCGCGGCAAAGGAGTCCTCGTTTGGCAAGGGGTGCCCGCCCTGGTAGTAGCGAATGTGCCGCCGCCGCTGCGCAGGCTCGGTCAAGGCCGAGCACACGCCGTCGATGCGCATCCTGGCTGGCAGCCGCTCTACCAGGGCATCAAGCATAGGCAGAGCGCCCTTGCCGAATGCAATGATGACGATGCGCTTGAAGCCTTCCAGTGACTGGACACTCGGCTTGACCGCCGGCGAGGGATGTCGCACCAGCGTTGCGCCTTCAAAGTGGAGATGTCGGTCAAAGGCGCGGCGAATATCGCAGGCCTCTACCGCATGCAGGAAGATGCTCTTCGCCTCGCTGTGCAGGGCTTCGAGGGTGTCCATGGGCGCGGCTATCGGCATAGTTCGCCGCCTCTTGCCGGGTCGGACGGGAAGTACCTGCCGAGCCAGTCAGCAACCGCTGCCTGCATGATCGCCAGTCCTGCTCCTCGAGCCTGCAGGCCGCCGCTATCCGGATTGACTTCCTGGAAGAAGTGGTCTGCCCCCGGTACCCAAACCAGTTCACATGGTGGCGCAGCGGTAGCCACGACTGATTCAACAGCGGCGAGCGGGCCAAACTCGTCAGCCGCCCCACTCACAAACAGCTTCCGCAGTGAGCATCCTTCCAGGAACTCGTAGCTGTAGCCGCGGTCGCCGGCCTGGATTGGCAACCCGAGCGCGATGAGCCCCCCGATCGGAAGCTCGATCGGAAGTTTGAGCGGAAGCTCGGCAGGGACTTGGCGCGCCCGGCCAGCGCAGCAGGTAGCAAGTGAGACGTAGGCACCAAAGGAGAACCCCGCCACAATCAGCGGCAGCCTGGTCTCCCGCCTGAGCCATGCCATGGCCGCTAGCAGATCCTCCTGCTCGCCCACGCCGCGGTCGTGCACGCCCTCGCTCGCACCGGCTCCCCGGAAGTTGAAGCGCAGCACCGGCATCCCGGCCTGCTGCAGCGCCTTGGCCGCATGGTAGACGACCTTGTTGTGCATGGTGCCGCCAAAGAGCGGGTGCGGATGGCAGACGATCGCCGCATGCGTGGCACCAATCGCGCCGGCAGTATAGAGCGCTTCCAGGCGCCCGGCAGGACCGCGCAGGTCCTCCGGGGTTTGTACTCGTGAGACAGCGACCTGGGAAGCAGCGGGAAGCATAGAGGAAAAACTCTGTCGGCTCTCAGTCATGCCGTGACCCTCATTGTAGGCGACCTCCTGGCAAAGTACCGAGCCCTGAATTACGACATCGATCAGGTATGCTCAAAGTCGTGACGACGCGCGCTACCCTGGACCCGGTCCAACTCACCCGTCAGCTCATCGATATCGAGTCGACCACCTACAACGAGGGTGCGGTGGGCCGGTTCCTTGCAGAGTTCCTCGCGCAGCGGGGCTTCCTCGTTGAGACCACGCCTGTGCCGCAGCCCCCAGGAAGCCTGGCGGGCGCGGCCGGAGGGGAGCGGCTCAACGTGTATGCCGCCGCACAAGCCGAGGCGCCTGATGTTGTCTTCTCTACGCACATGGACACCGTCCCCCCCTACATACCCAGCAGCGAGGACGACGAGTTTATCCATGGGCGCGGGTCCTGCGACGCGAAGGGCATCATCGCTGCGCAGGTGGCCGCTGCCGAGCAGCTGCGCGACCGCGGCGTGCGCGTGGCCTTGCTGTTCGTCGTCGGGGAAGAGCGGGACTCGGCGGGCGCTCGCCTGGCCAATGCACACCCCAGGGGCAGCCGCTTCCTGATCAACGGCGAGCCAACCGACAACCGCCTTGCGCTCGCCTCAAAGGGCGCGCTGCGGGTCTCGGTCACAGCCCATGGCAGGATGGCGCACTCTGCTTACCCGGAGCTGGGTGAGAGCGCGACCGCCAAGCTCGTGCATGCGTTGGAGCGCGTGCTGGCCCTCACCCTTCCGTCTGCCGAGGGCATCGGCCCGAGCACGCTGAACATCGGCCTGCTCGAGGGCGGCCACGCACCCAATGTGATCGCAGACCAAGCTTCCGCGCAGCTGCTGGTTCGTCTGGTAGGGCCCTCGGAGGAGACCAGGGCCGCGATCGCTGCGGCAGCTGCGCCCGACGCGGAGGTAGAGTTCACTCTCGAAATCCCGTTCGTGCGCCTGCGCGCGGTGCCGGGTCTTGACACGATGATTGCTGCCTTCACGACCGATGTCCCTGCGCTCACCAACTGGGGCGAGCCGCTGCTGCTTGGGCCAGGATCGATCCACGTGGCGCATACGCCGGGCGAGCGGCTGGCCAAGCGCGAGCTCTTCGAAGCCATAGCCTTGTACGTGCGCGTTGCCGAGCAGCTGGTCGCCTCGCCCGCCTAAGGGCTGCTCTCTCGACCGGCGAGCAGCGGTATCCTGTGCAGGTACTCTTGGATCCCTTGTATGGAAGCCCAGACACTCTCCAGTCCGACCGGTACGGCAGCCGGAAAGCGAGTTGCTCTCACCCTGCCAGCCTGTGCCGGCGGCTGGATGACGGCAATGCTCGTCACCCTGCCATTTGAGTGGCTTGAGCTGATCCGCAACGCCGCCCCGCACGCGCTTGGCCTGGCCATCTTCGAAGGCACCCTCCTCTGGCTGGTCTTTACCTGCGGCGTTTGCGCAGTGCTCTGGTGCGTGGTCGTGTTGCCCATGGGCCTGCTTGCGCCATCGGCGTGGGTGCTGCGCTGGCGTGGTCTGCTCGCGATTGGTTTCCCTCTGCTGGCTGTGCTGCTGATTGGCTGGCGCCTGGAGGTCTGGCGCGACCTGGTCTGGGAGACGGGCGGTGAGAGCCCGTTCAAGAACAGGCTTTTGTGGGAGTACTGGCTCTTTGGCGCGACCCTTGCGCTGGTGACGACGCTGATCTACGCGCACCTGCTGCGGCGGCGCGCGTAGCGAGACTGTGTGGTTGCAGATTTCTCCTCGGAGGGCTCGGCTGCAACGTGCGAGAACTGCCCACACTTTCTACATGGCCCGTAGTGTGGGCAATCACGTGCTGGTTGGCCCTGCGTTTGCTTCGCCGGTCCAGGTGGCGCCATGCACTCGCCCGGTACACTGAAGCTACGCATGGCCGACACCACCGAGCTTCTCCCCGTCCCTACCAACGCACTTGGCCAGGCTGCCTCAGCCTACCTGCGCAGCGCCATGCACCAGCCTGTCCAGTGGCGTGAGTGGTCAGACGCCGCGTTTGCCCTTGCCGCGCGTGAAAACAAGCCCATCCTGCTCGACATCGGCGCCGTGTGGTGTCACTGGTGTCACGTCATGGATCGCGAATCCTACGAAGATCCCAAACTGGCAGGCATCATCAACAAGCACTACGTTGCCATCAAGGTGGACCGCGACGAGCGGCCGGATGTGGACTCGCGCTACCAGGCCGCAGTCTCAGCCATCGCCGGGCAGGGTGGGTGGCCGCTTACGGCCATCCTGATGCCGGATGGCCGGCCATTCTTCGGTGGCACCTACTTCCCGCCGGATGAGCGCTACGGGCGCCCAAGCTTTGGCCGTGTGCTTGAAACCATGGCCGGCGTGTGGAAGGAGCGGCGCAAGGAGATCGCCGAGACCGCAGCAAGCGTTGTAGCTGCGATCGAGCATGGAGAGACCTTTACCGGGGCCGGCTCGGAAAGCTTGTCTGGCGAACAGTCTGGGGGTCAGGCGCTGACGCCTGCCCTGATCGACCAGCTGATTGGGAGCGCGCTGGAGAGCTTTGACTCGAAACACGGTGGTTTTGGCGCGCAGCCCAAGTTCCCGCACCCGTCTGCGCTGGACCTGCTGATCGACGTCGCTGCCCGCATCGGCGATGCGAGGACCAGGCATGCAGCTGTCTTCACGCTTGAGCAAATGGCCAAGGGCGGCGTCTATGACCAACTCGCGGGCGGTTTCCACCGCTACTCGGTCGATGAGCGCTGGCTCGTGCCGCATTTTGAGAAGATGCTCTACGACAACGCTGGCCTGCTCGCGAATTACGCGCATGCCTTCCAGGCCTTCGTGGAGCCGGAGTTTGCCCGCGTGACCAGGGACATGCTCCGCTGGATGGATTCCACGCTCTCGAACAGGGAGCACGGCGGCTTCTACGCGTCACAGGATGCCGATGTCACCCTTGACGACGATGGCGACTACTTCACCTGGACCCGCGATGAAGCAGCGGCGGTGCTGACAGCAGACGAGATGCCGATTGCAGAGGCTTACTACGACATCGATGAGCTGGGCGACATGCACCACAGCCCGGCGCGTAACGTCCTCCACGTCAAGCACACGCCGGCAGCCGTGGCGCAGCAGGCTGGGGTACCGCCTGAGCGCGCCCTGGAGTTGCTCGCCTCTGCCCATGCCAAGCTGCTTGCGGCGCGGGACCAGCGCCGGGCTCCGTTCGTAGACAAGACTCTTTACACGGGCTGGAACGCCATGGCAATCACGGGCTACCTTGCCGCTGCAGAGGCGCTCGCCTTGCCCGGCCCACGCTCCTTTGCTCTGCTGACGCTCGACCGGGTGCTGGCCGAGGCCTGGACCGCTCCTCCAGCGGACGGGGGTGCAGCTGCTCCCGGTTTGCTCTTCCATGTCGTGGCTTATGCTGACGGTCACCAGCCAAGCCGGCGTGTGCCCGGGGTGCTTGATGACTACGCCCTGCTCGCGCACGCATGCCTCGATGCGTGGGCTGCTACCGCAGAGCGCCGCTACTACGATCACGCGCTTGCCATCGCCGAGGCCATGCTCGCGCGCTTCTACGACACGAAGGAAGGCGGCTTCTTCGACATCGAGCAGCCGGGCGGAGAGAAGTCCGGAAGCGTGCTCGCAACCCGCCGCAAACCCCTGCAGGACGCTCCGACACCAGCCGGCAACCCAAGCGCGGCCAGCGCCCTGCTGCGGCTGCACGCGCTAAGCGGAAGGGAAGAGCTGCGGGAGCACGCCGAGGATACGCTCGAGCTTTTTGCCGGCGTCGTCGAGCATTTTGGGCTCTATGCCGGTACGTACGGCCTGGCGCTCGAGCGGTTGCTCCTGCCGCCGGTGCAGGTGGTCGTGGTTGGCGACAATCCAGATGCCGTGAGGCTGGCGGCGCTTGCCGCGACCGGCTGGGCCGTGAACAAGAGCGTGCTGCGGCTGCGGCGAAACCAGGTGACCTCAGCAGCGCTGCCGCCGGTGCTTGCCGAGACACTCCCGCATCTGCCCCAGCTGGCGGAACAGCATAGCTTTGCCGTCGTATGCCGTGGAGCAAGCTGCCTGCCCCCAGTCACGTCACCCGATGAGCTGCTGGCGCAGATTCACGAACCGCGCGCCGCTCTCTAAACCGGCTGCGACTCCGAGCAAGCATGCGCTGCCTATCGCACCTTGCTACAGCCCCTCGCCGGTAAACGGGTTCACCTCGTGCGGCTTGAGTGTTGTGGCGTCCGGCTTGGGAGCAGCCTCGCCTGGGAGGTGGGCGCCCATGGTCGTGTCATGCGAAGCCAGGTTGTAGACCCGGTTTGGATCGCCGGGCAGCATGTTGTGCTCGCCAAGCGCGATGCGCACCCGGCGCTGCAGCTCGCGCTGCGCGCCCCACTGCTGGTTGGCCTGGGTCTTGAGAATGATGGGATAGATAACCTGCGAGCCCTTGATCGAGTCCACGCCCAGCAGCGTTGGGTCGGCCAGGAAAGCGTCCTTGTACGCCGGATCGTTGCGCACGCTGTTGGCCACCTCAGCCAGCAGCTTGATGACCGCGTCAGGATCGGCGGAGAAATCGACCGCAACGTTCACGGTCGCAACCGACCAATCGCGTGTCTGGTTGGCGACCGTGGTGATCTGGGAGTTGGGGATCAGGTAGAGCGTGCCGTCACCATCACGCAGCGTGGTTTTGCGTAGCGACATGGCCTCAACCTGGCCGCTAAGCCCGGCGATCTTGATCACGTCGCCAACGTTGTACTGGTCCTCGACCAGGATCAGTATGCCGTTCAGGCAGTCCTTCACGATGGTCTGGCAGGCGAGGCCGACGGCTACCCCGGCCACGCCGGCGCTGGTCAACAGCGGCCCCAGGTTGAAGCCGAGCATGGGCAAGGCCTGCAACACGGCAAGAAAGACCAGGATCCCGATGCCGGTCGCGCGCACAACCGAGCTCAGGGTGCGCGCCTGCTGCATACGCGTCGCCGCGGCGGCGTGGTGCTCAGCAACCCGCGCCATGCGGTCGGTGACAAGCGTGAGCAGCTTGATAAGCGCCCAGGTAAATAACGAGATGATGACGAGTTTGGGCAGTATGTTGACCAGGAAGTCCTGCGCAGTATCAAACAGGCGATCGCCAAGGCTGGCGGCAAAGCCGCCCCAGGAGACATGCTGGTAGTTGCGCTGCGCCGCGCCGGCGGAGCCAGCCGTTGCGATGTTTATCAGCCCGGTAACAATGCCGGCGTCTTTCCAGGGCGCGGCAAACAGAACTAGCATAGGAAAACCCTCATCCAATCCTCATCAGCATTTGCAGGAGCACAGACATGGCGAACCAGTCCTCGACGGCGTACCCTCGATTTGACTCTGATGCCCGCAGATCGGTGAAGTTGTTTCCGCAGCCGGTGCGTGGGACGCTGCCCTGTCGATCCGAGAGCAGGTGGCCAGGCCTGCTCTTCATCCTGGTGCTGGGTGTGGGATTGCACGGCTCATCCTGTGCGGCGCAGTCTACCTCGGCCTCGCAGGAACCATCGACACTCTCTTCCCGGCCCAACTCGCCGCTGCACCCGGAGGAACCGCCCGACCCGATGGTGCACCGCGCAGAGCAGCGCATGGTGGAACGGCGCAACAGTGAACGCCAGAAGAACCTTACTACGGACACGGACAAGCTCCTTGAGCTGGCGCAGCAGCTCAAGGTCGAGGTAGACAAGAGCAGCAAGGACCAGCTTTCGGTGGACGTAGTCAAACGCGCCGAGCAGATTGAAAAGCTGGCGAAAAGCGTCAAGGAAAAGATGCGCGGCTACTAGAGGCCAAGTTTCGACCCAAGCGGAGCCACGGGAAGGCTGGAGGACTCAATCCAGGCCGTCCTATAGCGGCGCGCGCGCTTGTTCTTGGCTAAACGTCAGGATTCGGGGTGCCACGCGCAGGACCTGCTGCCTGGTAGCTTGGCTCCGTTAGCGGAACTGGGGCTGGCGGAGGATGCACGATGGGTGTCGTACTGCTTGCGACGTGTCCCACGTGGGCGAGCAGCCGCTTGCCGTACATGCGGGATGGCTCTTCGACCAATAGGTACAAGAGGGAAGCCATGCAAGCAGAAAGCCCGAAGCCCAGGCCGAGAACGATCACCTGACGAGGTTGGTTCGTCGGCTTGATGAAGCGCTCAACGACACTCAGCGCGATGGCCTGCACCAGGTACATCGAATAGGACCGCCGGCCAAGCCAGACCATCCCGTGGCTGCTGAAGAACCGGTCGTCCAGCCATCACGCAACATGAGCGTTGCAATCAGCAGGCCGGCGCAAGTGCTGAAGAGAAAGATGTAGGACTCATTGTGTTGGACGAGCGGTAGACAGGCGGTTGCCAGCAGTAGCGCCACACCTGCGGGCAGTCTCTCCAGAAGCTTCCGAGCATTTCTAAAGATGTTGCTTGCAAGGTTGCCTGCGAGCAGGAGCGCGACCGAGCACCCGACCAGAAGACCAAAGTACGAGCGAAACATACGAAAGGGCAGCAATGCCGATACAAGCAGGAGAGCGGGAATGATCCAGGGGCGCACTCGCCGGTCGGGCAGCAGAAAGAAGATGGCGGGCCAAAGAAGGTAAAACTTCTCCTCGATGCCAAGGGACCATGTGGCCCCGAAGACAGCAGGCTGCGTCGCAGAGCCGTACTTGTCAATGTGGACGGCAAGCAGATCATTCATAAACGTCAGCTGGTATGGCAGGGAATGAAGTTCAAGCTGCCAGCGTTCCGGATTCAAGCGAGCCTGGACGATATAAAAGGCGAGCAATGTAGCGTACAGAGGGACGATGCGGAAGAAGCGACGCGCATAGAAGCCCTTGAGATCGATGCGTTCATTGCTTCGCTCTTCGCGCAGCAGCAGGGTTGTGATCAGGAAACCGCTGATGATGAAGAAGATGTCGACGCCAACCCAGGCAGGAATCTGCGCCAGCAGCCCAGTCCTTTTCACGTGGGTGAAGATGACGAGCGCAACACAAAGGGTTCTGAGACCGTCGAGAGCAGGGAAGTATTTCTGATCTAACTGAGCCACAGGGCACCAGTCAGACGCCGTGCAGTAGAGCAGGATCTCGTTACAAGCTCATCCACTTCGCCGGGCCCGGAGGAGACGGTAACGCCCCCTACAATCCCGCTGACTACTTGGCTGACCCGCGGTCCAGCTGCGACCCGGTCCCATCGTTGCGTCGCCATGCCTGCTTCCTCCCTCTTTCCTATCGAGTTGCCGTGAGTAGATGGTTCACCTGTGGCTCTGAAGCGGCTCTGCCGCGCCCAACTGGTGTGTCGGTCGTCTAACTCTCAGGGCTGAAGTGAGAGCTTCAAACTGGCGGGGCACTTCCCCAAAAGCGAAACGTCGGAAACGGGCAAGCCGCTCTTGTTGCAGACACATTCCAAACAAGATCAGTGTTGCAGAGGTCAGGCGAAAGCCAAAGAGTGCGGGGAACCCTCATGTTAAATCCGGGATTGCCCCGAATCTCAAGAAAACCCGCAGGTGCCGATGAACGGGAAGGTATCTGTTCAGCTGCCTTGCGTCAAGAAGTAGCTGGCGAGCATCCAGCCACCCCGGCCGATCTTCCGAAAGGGCAGCTTGCGTTCAAGTGATGTGGACTCTGCCCGGGTATCAAGCCCGCGTCCGCAAAGAGCAAGACGCGGTAAACTGATGCGGGAAGACCGCCCTTGCAAAAGCCCTTGTCGCACACCTCACCGTTCGCCGAGTCGTCCAAGACAGTCCAGCATCACACACAGAGCAGGTTAGCAACGTTGCGGGAGAGAGCAACTCCTAGATGTAGGCCGGGCTGCCGGTTGCCACGATAGCTTTTCGACGGAGCCGGGACGGAAGGCTTGCTGCCAACACATCGCGATAGGAGAGATGCTCGATGGCCCGGATGGAAGCGATGACCGCTAGCCTGGACGTCCAGGCGCAGCGTTCCAGCAGCAACCCTTACACGGCGGCAATGGATGCGGCAAACGCGCCGGCCCGCCATGTTGACCTAAGCCACGAGCAGCTGGTCCAGATGTACCGACTGATGTGTCTTTCGCGGCGGACCGATGATCGCGAAATACTGCTCAAGCGGCAGCAGAAGATCTTCTTTCAGATCTCCGGTGCCGGTCACGAGGCGCTGCTGGTAGCCGCAGGCATGGCGCTCAAACCAGGCTATGACTGGTTCTTTCCTTACTATCGCGATCGCGCTCTGTGCCTGACTCTTGGTTCTACGGTCGAGGAGCTGCTGCTGCAGGCCGTCGGCTCGTCCGAGGACCCGTCCTCCGGCGGTAGACAGATGCCGAACCACTGGGGCAACACCCGGCTGAACATCGTCTCGGCGTCGTCGGTTACGGCGACCCAGTGTTTGCATGCGATTGGCTGCGCCGAAGCTGGCCGCTACTTTGCTCGCCACCCCGAGGCTGCCGAGGTGCCGGCAGATGCGCGCGACTACCGTGCCTTCAAGGACGTGCACTTCCACGGCGATGAAGTCGTCTACCTCTCGATCGGCGAGGGCTCGACCTCGCAGGGCGAGTTCTGGGAGTCGCTCAATACGGCCTCAAACCAGAAGCTCCCCGTGCTGTATGTGGTCGAGGACAACGGCTACGCTATCTCTACGCCGGTCGAGGTCAACACGCCAGGCGGCAGCATCTCGCGGCTGGTAGCCAACTTTCCCAACTTCTACTTCGCCGAGGTGGACGGCTGCGATCCGGTCGAGTGCTACCGGGTGCTCGGCGAAGCGATAGCCTGGTGCCGCTCGGGCCAGGGGCCTGCATTTGTGCACGGGCATGTGGTGCGGCCCTACTCGCACGCGCTCTCCGACGATGAGCGGCTCTACCGCTCCGAGCAGGAGATTGCCGCAGACGCCGAACGCGATCCGCTTCCACGCTTTCGGCGCCACCTTCTGCGGGAGGGCGTTCTTGACGAGCGAGCCCTCGAGGGGATCGAGCGCGAGGTGGAGGAGGAGGTTCAGGCTGCGGCTGAGCGCGCACTGGCTGCGCCTATCCCGGCTGTCTCATCGATACTGCGCCACGTCTACTCTGAGGCGTGGGACCCCACAGCGCCTGCGCTCTCGTCCGAGCCGGCCAAGGCGGGGCCCGAAAAGAGCATGGCCGACCTGATCAACGCCTGCCTCCACGACGAGATGCGGCGTGATCCCCGCATCGTGGTGTACGGCGAGGACGTCGCCGATGCCAGCCGCGAAGAGCCCCTGCAGGCAGGGGAGATCAAGGGCAAGGGGGGCGTCTTCAAGCTCACCGCCGGGCTGCAGCTCGGGTTCGGTTCGGATCGCTGCTTCAACTCGCCGCTGGCCGAGGCCAACATCGTCGGGCGTGCGCTGGGCTTCGGGGTACGCGGCATCAAGCCGGTGGTCGAGATCCAGTTCTTCGACTACATCTGGCCGGCGCTGCACCAGATGCGCAACGAGCTGTCAAACCTGCGCTGGCGCTCGAATGGCACCTTTTCCGCGCCCTGCGTCATCCGCTGCCCTATAGGCGGCTATCTGACCGGAGGCTCGATCTACCACTCGCAGTCCGGCGAGAGCATCTTTACCCACACACCGGGCATCCGCGTGATCATGCCCTCGAACGCGCTCGACGCGAATGGGCTCCTGCGGACCGCTATTCGCTGCGACGACCCGGTGCTTTTCCTCGAGCACAAGCGGCTCTACCGGGAGAACTACGGGCGTGCACAGTACCCCGGGCCAGAGTACATGATCCCGTTCGGCAAGGCATCTGTGGTGCGTACCGGCACTGATGTGACCGTAATCACCTACGGGGCCGTGGTGCCGCGGGCGCTGCAGGCCGCCCAGCGTGCCCAGCGTGACCTCGACCTGGACGTCGAGCTGATCGACCTACGCAGCCTCAGCCCCTATGACTGGGACGCAATTGCCGCCTCGGTCAAGAAGACCAGCCGCGTGCTGGTCGCGCATGAAGATATGCTCAGCTGGGGCTATGGTGCAGAGATAGCTGCCCGCATCGCCGACGAACTCTTTGACTCGCTTGACGCCCCGGTACGGCGTGTCGGCGGCATGGACACCTTTGTCGCCTATCAACCGGTACTTGAGGACGCCATCCTGCCGCAGTCGGAGCGCATCTTTGAAGCAATTGCCGCGCTGGCCCGGTACTAAGCCGCGACTGTGCCAGCATCAGCTCAGAGCACCATCTCCATGAAGACATCTGCCCTCGCGGAGTCAGAGACCGGTAGCCCTGCTGCCGGTACGTGCCGGAAGCCGACAGACTCCTACAGGTGAACTGCATTGCTGAGGGCGCTGTTGGTGGCGAGCCAAAGGGCGCGCGCCCCCGAAGGCCGTCGCCTCTGCCTCTGTTTGCAACGGTCGAATGGCGGCTTCGCCCGTAGTGCCCTGACCTGTCGTGATCACGGGAGTTTTTCTCCCTCTCATGCTATGCGGTACGCCTCAGTAAACCACTGCCCGTTGAACCGCTTCCCGTTCAACCGCGGATAGCAGCCGTGTTCGAAAGCACACCGCGAGAGGCGGCAGATATATCTGCTTGTCTGCGCGTTGTGCATGGAGTTCGTCCTCGGGTGCCCTCCTCACCGGGAAGCTTCGAAACGGGACGGCATGCTTGGGTTTCCCCGTTCCATCGCAACTTCCTACTCCAGGTCGCGTCTGCACCAACAGCGATCCACAGCCTCGACGAGGAGCCTTTTCATGCCGATCACCCGCAGAATCTTCATGCGCAACAGCGCCATGGCCGCAGTCGGCATGGGAGTGATCCCCAGCTTGCTGACCCGCGCGGTCTTGGCCCAGGCGGGCGCCGCGCGTGCACAGGGCAAGCGCCTGGTCGTCATCTTCCAGCGCGGCGCGGCAGATGGGCTCAATGTCGTGATCCCGCATGGTGACCCGGCTTACTACCAGCTGCGCAGCTCGATCGCCATCCAGCAGAAGGAGTTGATCGATCTGGACGGATTCTTCGGCCTGCATCCGGCAATGCGCTCGCTCAAGCCGGTTTGGGACCGCGGGCACCTGGCTGCGATCCACGCCTGCGGCTCACCCGACACGACACGCTCGCACTTTGACGCGCAGGACTACATGGAGAGCGGCACGCCCGGCGTGAAATCGACCCCGGACGGCTGGCTCAATCGCGCCCTGCGTTCGGAGCGGGCGGCTCCAGGAACGCCGAGTGCCTTTCGCGCCATCGCTCTCGGTACCGCGATCCCCCGTACGCTGCAGGGCACTGTGCCGGCCGTCGCGATCAGCGACGTAAAGGATTTCGCGGTAGGCGCGCACACAGCGCAGTCTGCCAGCCTCTCCCCGCAGGATGGTTTCGCCTCCATGTACGCCTCAAGCGTCAACGCGGTGCTGCATGGCACGGGCGGCGAGACCTTCGACGCGATCCGGATGCTCAAGGCCACGGACCCTGCGCGCTACCAGCCGGGGTACGGCGCGAGCTATCCCCGCGGCAACTTCGGCGACAGCATGAAGCAGATCGCTCAGCTGATGAAAGCGAACCTCGGCGTCGAGGTCGCCTTTGCCGAGATTGGCGGGTGGGACACGCACCAGAACCAGGGCGGGGCCAGTGGCCAGCTGGCCAACCGACTCCGCGAATTCTCCGACGGGCTGGCTGCCTTCTGGACCGATCTTGGCGACCAGTCCGAGGACGTGGTCGTGGTCACCATGTCCGAGTTCGGACGCACTGCCCATCAAAATGGCACGGGCGGGACCGACCACGGGCACGCCAACGTCATGTTTGTCATGGGCGGTCGGGTCCAGGGCGGCAAGGTGTATGGGCGATGGCCCGGTCTTGGACCGGATCAGCTGAACGAGGGGCGCGATCTCGCTGTGACTACTGACTTCCGCGCAGTGTTAGCCGAGGCCGCATTGAGGACCCTGGACCTGCCAAAGCTGCAGGTCGTGTTTCCTGGTATCGTCATCCATAACAATAAGTTAGACGGTTTAGTGAAGGCATAACATGAAGGAATCAGGCTGATAACTTCCGCATGTTGAACGCTTTGCTGCCTGGCTTCACGGTAGCGCCAGGAAGCGTTCAATTTCCGGCACATCGTTGGACATTGCGAAGGACTTAGGATTCGGAGCCTGATCGTAGAGGTGGCGCGTGAACGCCTGCGCGGCGCCTCCTTGCGGCGACGCCAGGAACAGCCTGGCAGCGCTGTTGTGCGCCAGGATAGGCGCGATATCAAGGCGATCATGCAGCAGCATGCGCATGGGCAACAGTGAAGTGCGCCCATCGGCCCGCAGGAGCTCGATAGCCGGCGGATTCGGCTCTTCCAGCACCAGCCGCTCGCGATTGCCCGCTCCGCCCACAGCTTCGGCAGCAATGGTTGCGCCGATGCCGCGGCCCCACACGAGGATGGCACCTGGTGCAAGATGCCTGGTCTCCTCAAGGTAGCTGAGGGCAGTACGCGCATCTTCGACCATATGTGCCTCGCCGGGATGTTCCGTGCGGCTCGCGCCGAAACCGCGGTAGTCGATGGCGAAGACTGCACATCCAAGCGCGTGTAGACGCTTGATCGCACCCACTGCGTCGGCCAGCGAGCCGTCGCCGCCGTGCAGGTAGAGCACGGTCGCGGCTGTCTTGTTGGGCGTCGGTGCGGGCACCCACCAGCCGCTTAGCCTGGTCAATCCCGCTTCATCGGCGCCAAACAGCACTGGATCGAAGGCGAGGCCAACGCTGGCGGGCGTCATGGCCACGGTCTGACTGGGATGATAGAGCAGCTGCCACTGCCCCTGCAGGAAGAGCAGGCACAGCGCCAGGTACCCGCAACAGAAGGCCGCCACGAACAGTAAACCGAGCGCAGAGAGCAGCCAGCGCAACCGCACCTGGGGTGGCGCGGGAGCAGACACTACCGCTCGCCCCTGCTTGCGCCCACGCGCGTCTTCCGTCATGGAGCGAAGGTAGCATAGAGGTAGAGCTCGCCGCCGAAGCCAGCGATCCGGCTGCCCGGCGACTCATGACAATTCAACCTTGCCGCAACGAAGGAGCTTCCCAGTGCCGTTTGTACACCTTTGCAGCCGGGCTGAGCTGCCCGCGCCTGGAGCTATGATCGAGCGCACCGTCGATGGCCTGCAGCTGTGCCTGGCCAACCATGCCGGCGACTATGCGGCGGTGGACAACACCTGTCCCCACCGCGGCGCGCCGTTAAACGAGGGCACACTTGAAGATGGGAAGCTGGTGTGTCCATGGCACGCCTGGGGCTTCGACCTGAAGACAGGCAAGGCTGACCAGGACGCCTCCGCCGAAATCCGGGTGCACACGATCCGTTTCAGCGGCGATGAAGTGGAAGTCGAGTTCTGATCGGCCAGGGCTACTTGGGCTTGCGGGCAGCCCGCTTGGCGATGGTGTGCAGGCTCGTCTCAGCGAGCGCGTCGAGCATTGCCGATTCGGCGGTCTTGAAGGCACGGCCAAGCTCCCGGCCAACCAGGTCCGCCGACACGCCGGAGACTGCAGCCTCGTGGAAGGCGCTTACCGGCTCGAGCGCCTGGTAGATATCCTTGAGCGTGATCTCCTTGGCTGGGCGTCCCAACTGTGACCCGCCGCTCGGTCCCTTGTGGCTGGTAACCAGGTCCGACTGCCGCAGCAAGGAGAAGACGCGCCGGATGACCACCGGGTTGGTGCCGAGCTTGCCGGCGATGATCTCAGAGGTCTGCAGCGCCTCGGGCTCCAGGGCCAGCAGCACAAGGGCGTGAACTCCAGTCGAGAAGCGCGTGTTAGCCGCCATACGAGACACGCTACCACAGCATCCTGAAAGCGCCGCAGCTCTTTTGTTTAGAAAACCTGAAGGCGGCTGTATGGAGTGAGCCGTCCAGCGTGGTCTCACACGATGCATCAGAGGTAGCATCAGCCTTGAGAGAGGAGTCACACCCCAGCGCTTTGCATATTCTTTTTGTAGGTGATGTTTTTGGCAGCGCCGGGCGCAGGATCGTCCGCGAGCACCTGCCGCACGTGATCGCAGGCTACGCTGTTGACCTGGTGGTAATCAACGCCGAGAACTCGGCTGGCGGCTTCGGTGTTACGCCCGCGATTGCCGAGGAGCTCTTTGACCAGGGCGCGCACGTGCTCACCACCGGCAATCACATCTGGGACAAGCGGGAGATCATTGACTACATGCAGTCGTCTGCTGTTGAAAGTCACGATCGTCCCCGTCGACTGCTACGCCCGGGCAACTACGTTGCGGGCACTCCGGGCTTCGGCTGGTACCAGGGCACGCTCGCCAGCGGTCAGCAGTATGCAGTAATCAACCTGCAGGGGCGCGTCTTTATGGCAAGCAACGACGATCCTTTCCGCACCGCGGACCGCCTTCTCCAGCAGATCACCGCGCCTGTGATCCTGGTCGACTTCCACGCGGAGGCAACCAGCGAAAAGGCCGCGCTGGGCTGGCATCTGGATGGACGAGTGACAGCGGTACTGGGCACGCACACGCACGTGCCTACGGCAGATGACCGGGTGCTGCCCGGTGGGACGGCTTTCCAGACCGACGTCGGCATGAGCGGGCCGTGGGAGAGCGTGATCGGCGTTGAGCGAGAGCAGGTGCTCTACCGGTTTCTGACCGGGATGCCATCGAAGTTCGACCAGGCGAAAGGCGATCCGCGCATGAGCGCGACGCTGATCGAGTGTGACGGGGGGACAGGCCGGGCACTCTCTACCAGGCGCCTGTCGCTGGGCGAGTAAGACGCGACGAGAGGCAGGTCGCATCGTACCTGGTGGGAACACTCCCCAGGAGAAGATCAACCAGCCATGAGCGACCTTTACACCTTTCAGGACCCGACCACCCAGTACGCCCAACCCAAGTTTGAGCACCAGCCGCAGCCTGTACCCGGTAGGGAAGGGGAGATGACCCCGCGTCCCGACCATGGCGAGACCAGCTACCGCGGCAGTGGCCGCCTCCGCGACCGCAAGGCGCTCGTGACCGGTGGCGACTCCGGCATTGGGCGGGCTGCAGCAATCGCGTACGCGCGCGAAGGCGCAGACGTCGCGATCAACTACCTGCCCAGTGAGGAGGAGGACGCGCGGGAGGTGATCGCGCTGATTGAGAAGGAAGGTCGCAAGGCAGTCGCGCTGCCGGGCGATCTGCAGGATGAAAGCTTTTGCCAGACGCTGATCAAGCAGGCGCACGAGGCGCTTGGCGGGCTCGACATCCTGGCTGCTGTCGCAGGTCACCAGCAGGCGGTCGAGAAGATTGCCGATCTCACGACCGAGCAGATTGAAGAGACCTTCCGCACCAACGTCTTTTCGCTGTTCTGGCTGTGCAAGGCGGCGCTGCCGTTGATGCCGAAGGGCGGCGCCATCGTCACGACGGCCTCCATCCAGGCCACGCACCCCAGCCCCAGTTTGCTTGATTATGCGCCGACCAAGGCTGCCATTCTGGCGTTCACACGCGCGCTGGCCCGACAGGTGGCCGGCGATGGCATTCGCGTGAACTGCGTAGCGCCTGGACCGGTCTGGACTCCCTTGCAGACCAGCGGTGGCCAACCGGACAAGAAGATCCCGGAGTTTGGGTCGGAGACCCCGATGAAGCGGCCCGGGCAACCGGTGGAGATGGCTCCACTGTATGTGCTGCTTGCTTCGCAGGAGGCGAGTTATGTGACAGGCGAGGTGTACGGCGCTACGGGTGGGCTGGAGATTACCGGGTAATTGCGGGTTGTTAGCTTCTCGCGTGGGTGCTTTCGCCCGCCTCCTTTAAGGAGGCTTGTCATCCCGGGCGCAGCGAAGGATCTGCGATTGACCTTGTCTTTTCTCGTTGATCGGGAGGAGTACACGGCTGCGAATCCTTCGCGAGCGCTCAGGACGACACTTTCATCAGCGACCTTTGTTTATTCAACAGCTGTTGGTTGTTCGTCAGCAGTCTTTATTTCAGACCCAGAGCTTGCCTGCGGCCGCATAAGCGGAAACAGGATGACGTCGCGGATTGAACGTGCCCCGGTCAGGATCATGGTGAGGCGGTCGAGGCCGATGCCTTCGCCGCCAGTGGGGGGCATGCCGTAGCCGAGTGCCCTCACGTAATCCTCGTCCATGGCATGCGCTTCGTCGTCGCCCCGGGCGCGCTCGCTGAGTTGTTGCTCAAAGCGGCGGCGTTGTTCGGCTGCGTCGTTCAACTCGGAAAATGCATTGCCGACCTCGAAGCCGCCGATGTAAAACTCGAATCGCTCAACCCAGTCTGGGTCGTCGGCTTTTTGCTTGGACAGTGGGGAGACAGCGAGTGGGAAGTCGTAGATGATGGTCGGCTGGATCAGGTGCGGCTCGGCAACTAGTTCGAAAATTGTCGCGATGGTTTTTCCCAGCGGCTCCCCAGCCTTAGATTCGACCGAGTTGCCGAGCCCGCGAAGTTTCGTAACTAGATCGGATACAGATTCGGTCGTCTCCAGCGACCCGAGCGTCGGCCTTGGGCCAGCCGCCTCCGGCCAGAACTCGAGGATGGCCTCCCGCATCGAATAGCGCTGCCACTTACCTAAGTCGATCTCCTGCCCGTTGAAGTAAGTGAGTGTCGTCCCATTGACTTCAAGCGCAACAAACTTGATCAGCTCTTCGGTCATGTTCATCAGGTCGTGGTAATTCGCATACGCCTGGTAGAACTCGAGCATGGTGAACTCGGGATTGTGCTGGGTGGAAATCCCCTCATTGCGGAAGTTCCGGTTGATCTCGTAGACACGATCCATGCCGCCAACCACCAGGCGCTTCAAGTAAAGCTCTGGCGCGATGCGAAGAAACAGGTCGAGATCAAGCGCATTGTGGTGCGTGGTAAACGGCCGCGCCGCAGCGCCTCCAGCCACCTGCTGCATCATCGGCGTCTCCACTTCAAGGTAGCCACGCGCGTCGAAAAACTTCCGCAGAGCCCGCAGCACCTGCGCGCGCTTCACGAACACGTCTCGCACGGCAATTTCACCCGGCGTGTCCTCGTTCAGCCGCGTGTTCATGAACAGGTCGACGTAGCGCTGACGATAGCGCAGTTCTACATCCACCACCCCGTGGAACTTATCCGGGAGTGCGAGCATGGCCTTGGCCAGAAACGTAAGTGTCTCGACATGCACGCTCAGCTCGCCGGTGCGGGTGCGAAACAGGTAGCCAGTCACGCCAACGTGGTCACCAAGATCAAGCAGCTTGTAAAGCGCCAAACCCTGCTCCCCAACCGCATCCTGCCGAACATAGAGCTGCAGTCGCGCGCCCTCCTGCTGCAGCTGCGCAAAGCCTGCCTTGCCCTGGCCGCGGATGGCCATGAGCCGTCCGGCGACAGAAACCTGTGGCCGCTGTGCTTCGAGCTGCTCGGCGCTCGCAGGGTCGTAGGCCGCGCGAAGTTCGGCGAGCGTGTGCGTTGTGCGATAACTATTCGGGTAGGCTCGCTGGCCAAGCGCGGTGATCTTCTCGAGCTTGTCCTGGCGCAGCGCAAACAGGTCGCGCTCGAACTCTGACTCAAACACGATGCTGGTTCCTCTTCTCAGGTGAGCGTAGAGACAGTATAGTCGGGTGCGTGCCGCGGAATGCATGCGCAACGGACTCTGGGCGTGCCGACGGAAGAGGAAGCCCAGCGTCGCAGTCTCGCGTTACTAAGGCCCGCACCGAAGAAAGGAAACGTCTTGGAAAGCCAAGGTAAAGCAGCCCGGAGTGATTACGGTATCGATGCACCCAACGTGCTGCGCAACCTGTTCCTGTTTGGTGTGCCATGCCTGCTGCTCGGGATCTGGGGCCCGCAGCACCTGCGTGTCGGGCCAGTAGATTTCGTGCTCCGGGGCATGTTCTTCTGGACAGGCTTCTTCCTGGTGCTCGAAGGCTTTCTGTATGTGTTTTACGTCAAGGTGGGCAAGTTTCACCATCGCGACCGCATGCTGGCAATGCACTCCTGGACGGGCAACGAGGACGTGCTCGATGTGGGATGCGGGCGCGGGCTATTGCTGGCTGGCGCAGCGAAGAGGCTGACGCAGCTTGGTGGCCGAGGTACGGCAACAGGCATCGACATCTGGTCAAACGAGGACATGGGCGGCAACGCGGAGGAGGCAACACGGCGCAACCTGGAGCTGGAGGGAGTGAGCGATCGCTGCACGCTGCTCAGCGCGCCGGCGCAGGAGATGCCGTTTCCCGATGCGAGTTTTGACGTAGTCGCCTCAAACCTGTGCCTGCACAACATCTACGATGGCAACCTGCGTCGCAAGGCCGTGCGGCAGATTTCCCGGGTGCTGAGGCCGGGCGGCATGGCGATCCTCTCTGACTACAAGCACACAGCCGAGTATGCGCGGGAGCTTGCGCTCGCAGGCTTTGCAGTGGAACGGCGCTGGGGTAATCCGTTGTACACGTTTCCGCCCTTTCGTATCGTGGTTGGGCGCAAGCCTTCAGCCGCTGCTGAGACGCTTGTTGGGACCAGGCGCCAGGCGTACCCGGCAGGAGAAGCGCAAGCGTAAACTGGCTGCAGAGATGGCTTTTAACAATCCCGGACCACCGAAAACTAAAGCTGGCAAGCCAGACCGTGGAGGCATCGACACTCTGGTCAGCGCCGAAAAGATGACGCAGATCGCCTTCATCCTGCCGGCGGCAGTACTGGTGGGCTGGCTCGGCGGAGCAGGCCTCGATAAATGGCTGCACACGGGGTGGCTTTACCTTGCGGGAATCGTGCTTGGGGTAATCGCCGGCTTCGTGCAGATCTTCAGATTGATCGCAGCCGCTGGTGGCGACGCGCAGCCGCCCGCAGGCAAGGGCGACCAGTGAGCACGACTGGCAATGCATTCCTCGACTTCACCGACGCGCACCTGAAGGCAGCGATGCTGCGCGCGCTCCGCCTAGTGGCGATCCTGACAGGAATCGGCTTCGTCGCGCTGCTCGTCACACTGGGCTGGCAGACAGCGATGCTGCTGCTGGCGGGGGCGCTCGTGTCGGCGAGCGGGCTGTGGGAGTGGCAGAAGCTGATCGGCGTCATCAATGCCAGGCTGGACGCGCAACCGGAGAACGCGCAGGGAGCCAATCCCGCACCTCCATCCGGCCCTGGGTCGGTGCGCGTGGTGCTGGGATTTTTCCTACGGCTGGTTATCGCCGGGCTGATTCTGTATGGTAGCCTGAGATGTTTCCATGGGTCGGTTTACGCGCTTGTGGGTGGGCTTGGACTTGCTGCACTTGCGCTCGCGGTAGAAGCGGTACGGCTCGTCCGGTCGTAGGTCCCAAGCTGGGGTCCTAAGCTGGACGGTGGCCGCACTCTTTCACTGACGACACTTGCTTAGAACGATCAGCGTGGGAATGAGAAAGCTTCAAAGTACCAGGCTGGCCTGCAACAGCAATCTCACAGCAATAAAGGACGCATGCTTTTCCTACTCGACGCACTGAACCGCCTGATGAATCGGCTCTTCGCCGCGCCTGTCGATGCACTGCTGGCCGCACTGGGCGTGCACCCGGTCTACCCTTCGCACCCTATTTCGAACGCACTCACACTTGAGCTGGTCGTCATGGTCGGCCTCATCGCTTTCTTCGCTGCCGTCCGCGCCAGCCTCAGCGTTGAAAGGCCAGGCACCGTGCAGCTGCTCGGCGAAATGATCGAAGGCTTTGTCTCAGAGCAGGGCGACTCGGTGATCGGGCATGACTATCACCGTCACCTGCCCTTCCTGACCACGATCCTCTTGTTCGTGTTGACCTGCAACCTGATGGGCCTGCTTCCAGGGATTGAGACGCCGACCGCGAGTCCAGTCGTGCCGCTGGGGATCGCGTTGCTCACCTTCGTCTACTACAACTGGATCGGTGTAAAGTCGCAGGGGCCCGTCAAGTACGTTGCTCATTTTGCAGGGCCGGTGTGGTGGCTCGCACCTCTGCTTTTTCCAATCGAGATCATCTCCCACCTGGCGCGGATCATGTCGCTCACGGTTCGTCTGTATGCGAACATGTTCGCGTCTGACCTGCTGACGTTGGTCTTCTTCTCGCTCATCCCGATCGGCATCCCGATGGCGTTTCTTGCTCTGCACTTCGGCGTGGCGCTCATCCAGTCCTACGTTTTCATGCTGCTTGCCATGATCTATCTCTCCCAGGCAGTCGTGACCGAACAGCACTAAGGCAGCAGAGCCATACAGAATTCCTGCCGGAGGTTTTGGCGCTTCCACTCCGGCGCAAGGGGAATGCTTTCCAGCGTGAGGGGGCCAGCACGGTGAGCCTCAACCACCCACTGGGAGCACAACTTTAAGGAAGCGCGGGGAGACACACACGATGAAGCAACTTCAATACCTATTCATGACGCTTTCCGTTCTGCTGCTGGCCTCGCCGGCATTCGCGCAGACCGGCGGCGGTCAGTCCACCAACCTCGTACCCATCGCTGCAGGTATTGGCATGGCGATCGCCTCCGGCCTTTGCGGCCTGGGCCAGGGCCGCGCTACCGCCTCGGCAACCGAGGCCCTTGCACGCAATCCAGGCGCACGCGCCGGCATTCAGCTGCTGCTCGTGCTCGGCCTGGCCTTCATCGAGTCGCTCGCGCTTTTCACCTTGTTGATCATCTTCGCCAAGGTTAAGTAAGCTTCACCCAACACAGCAAGAGAAAGCCCTCGGCCTGGCCGGGGGCTTTTGTCTTGCAACGAGAGTGTCCTGCGTAGCTTGCGATCTGCGATTTAGCGAACCGCAGATCATTGCGATACAGGCGCCTGGGCTGCGATCCCCGCGGGTGCTGCGTTGTACTGCAGCGTGGTAGCAGCGGCACGAGCAGCGTTCAGGACGCTGCCCGGGAAGATGCCCAGGGTGAGCGTCGCGAGAACTGTCAGGAAGATCGCTACCAACAGCGGTGCCTGGATGCGCGGCATCAGCTGCATCGGGGTATTCTCCTGCGGCCGACCGTAGAGCGAGGTGAGCAGGCGCAGGTAGTAGAAGACTGCGATGCCGCTGTTGAGCAGGCCAAGGATCGCAAGCCAGACCATGCCGGAGTGAATGGCCGCCTGGAAGACGTAGAACTTGCCGAAGAAGCCGCCGGTAAACGGGATGCCGATCAGCGATACGAGGAAGAAGGCCATCGCACCGCCCAGCAACGGCGACCGGTACCCAAGACCGCGGTAATCCGAGATCAGGGTCAGCTTGTCGTCATACTGGCCAGCGTGGGCGATGATGGCAAAGATGCCCACATTCATGGCCGCATAGGTGACCGAATAGAAGCTTGCTGCTGCGATGCCATCCGCCGAGAGGGAAGTGAAGGCGACCAGCAGGTAGCCGGCATTCGCGATCGAGGAGTAGGCCAGCACGCGCTTGACGTTCTGCTGCCGTAGCGCAGCCAGGTTGCCGAGCGTCATCGACAGTGCAGCCATGATCCAGACCAGAGGCACCCAGTGTGCGTGCAGCGTCGGAAAAGCCACGTAGAGAATGCGCAGCAGGACGGCAAAGGCAGCTGCCTTGGGCGCGGTCGAGATCATGCCGACGATAGCCGATGGTGCGGCCTCGTAGGCGTCCGGCGTCCACACCTGGAAAGGTGCGGCCGAGACCTTGAAGCCCAGGCCGATCAGGAGCATGCCCAGGCCGAGCGTTGCGAGCATGGGAGCGGCCAGCCGCGGCCCGCTGAGCGCGTGGGCAATAGCCACAAGCTGCGTGGTGCCGGTTGCCCCAAAGACGAGCGCGGTGCCATAGAGAAAGAAGGCCGTGGCGAACGAGCCGAGCAGGAAGTACTTGATCGCCGACTCCGGTCCCTTGGCAGTGTGCTTGCGAAAGCCAACCAGGATGTAGGAGGAGATCGACGAGATCTCGAGACCGATGAAGACCAGCAGCAACTCCTGGGCGCTTGTCATGAGCATGGAACCGACCGCGCCGAAGAGCGTGAGCGCGAACATTTCGCCCAGGTTCTCAGTCGTTGCATGGACTGCATCAAGGCTAACCAGCAGCGAAACCAGCACGATGGACGCGATCAGTACGTGAAAGAATCCGCTGAAGGCGTCTGTCTGCACCAGCCCGTAGTAAGCCGTGCCCGCCGGAGCATTCAGCTGGGTGACGGAAACCACAAGCGCGATCAGCGTGCCGACGACAGCAAGCCAGCCCATGGACTTGCGGCTGGCCGCCTTCGGCAGCAGTGGCTCGAGGATCATGATGGCCACGCCGGAAAGGGTGAGGATCGTCTCTGGAAGAATGCGAGCGAGTTGCGTGTTCATCTATTTTCTCGCTCCTGCGGCAAGCAGTACCTTCGACCCCGTCACAACAGGGCTGGCAGGCGCTATAACCAGCCGCGTCTCAGACGGAGCCCTGTGATCGGCCAGGCTGTCGACCGAGGCGTTGATGGCCTTGATCCAGTAGGGTGAAGCAACACCCATGATCAGCATCAGGATAGCGACCGGCCAGATCGCGATGTACTCTCGCGCGATGATGTCTTTGACAGGGCGATTGGCAACCAGCGTCGACTGCGGGCCATAGAAGATCTTCTGGATCATCGAGAGCATGTAGGCCGCGCTCAGGATCACGCCCAGCGTTGCCACCGCACCCCAGCCTGGATGTGTCGCGAAAGTAGACGAGAGGACGAGGAACTCGCCGACGAAGCCGTTCAGGATGGGCAAGCCGATGAGCGCGAGTGCCGTGATGACGAACAGGGTAACCATGACCGGGAGCTTCGCCGCCAGGCCGCCGTAAGCTGAGAGCTCATAGGTACCGAAGCGCTCGTAGAGGATGCCGGCGAGCATGAGGAACGCCGCGCCGATCAGCCCTTCGTTAATCGTCTGGTAGACTGCGCCATCGAGCCCGGCGACAGAAAAGTTAAAGATGCCGAGGGTGCAAAAGGAGAGCGCGGAGATGGTGCCGAAGGCAACCAGGCGTTTCAACTCCCGCTGAACGAGTGCGCCGAGGGCTCCATAGAGGATGCCGGTGGCAGAGAGCGCAATCACCCAGGGTGCAAACTGGCGTGCCTGGGCAGGGAAGAGCCCAAGGTTGAAGCGGACGATCGAGTAGAGCCCAAGCTTGCCGGCCAGCACCATGGCAAAGGCGGTTGGACCTTCAGAGAATGCATCCGGCAGCCATCCATGCAGAGGGAAGACAGGCACCTTGACCGCGAATGCGACGAGGAACGCGAGCGCCACCCACCAGAGCGCATGTGTCGTGATGCCGAGCGTGCCCGAGGCGAGTGCCGCCTGCAGTTCGACAAAGTCGAAGGTGCCGGTGCGCGCGTACAGGTAAAGGATTGCGACCAGGAACAGCGCTGACGGAATGAAGGTGTAGAGGAAAAACTTGATTGCTGCCTGCGGTCCCTTGGTGCGCCCGAACATCGCGATGGCGATCGCCATGGGAACCAGCGACAGCTCCCAGAAGCCGTAGTAAAGGAACAGGTCGAGCGAGACAAAGACCCCGAGCATGGCGGTCTGCTGCAGCAGGTAGAAGAAGTAAAACTCCTTGGTGCGCGCCTCGATTGCCTGCCAGCTGATGAGCACGCCAAGCGGCGCCAGAAAGCCGGTAAGCACGATCAGCCACATCGAGATCCCGTCCACCCCAAGGTGGTAGCGAATGTGGGGCAGGGTGATCCAGGGGCGGTTCTCGGCAAACTGGAAGCCGGCCTGACCATACACGTAGTGAGCGGGCAGGTGCAGGGTCGCAAGAAAAGTAAGCAGCGACACGGCGAGTGCGGCCCACTGGATAACCCTGCCGCGTCGCGGAAGCAGCGCGATGAGCACTGCCCCGGCTGCTGGCAGAAAAGTGATCAGCGAAAGGATGTGGTTGTCTAACACTGTCTGTTGTCCTTACCTGTAGAGCGCAGCATTAGCGCAAGCCCCAGTGTGTGCCGATGCCGGTGCCGAATCCGAAGAAAGCCAGCAGCAGCAGGCCGCCTGCCCCAAACGCAAGCCAGCCGGCATAGGTGCGGATATTGCCGGACTGCATCCGGCGCGCGACTGAGCCCAGCCCCTGGGTCGCAAAACCCAGCCCGGCGGCGCCGCCCGAGATCAGCCCCGTGTCGACCAGGCCCATGAGCACGTAGCGGGAGAGCAGCAGGATGGGCGAGACAAAGATTGCGTGGTAGAGCTCGTCGACGCGGTACTTCTCCAGCAGAAGCGCGTAGACCGAGCGGAAGCGCGTGGCGAGCTCCCGCGGCAGGGCTGGCCGCAGATGGTAGAAGAGCGTGGCTACCCCGATGCCAGCAAGCGCAGTGAGAACAGAGAGTACGGCGAGACCAAGTTCAAGTCCGCGATTCTCCGGTACATCTGCCGCCTCGACCACGTGGGTGACTGGCAGCAGGAAATGACCAAAGTGGTTGGAGCCGCCAAGTGCTTCCGGCCAGCCGAGCGCGCCGCCGAAGACAGCCAGGATCGCGAGGATCACGAGTGGGGCGAGCATCACCCAGGGGCTTTCGTGGGGGTCGCCGTGTGCTCCATGCGCGCTATGCGGGTCAACGCTGGCGAGGGCAGTAGCATGAGGCGCCGCGTGGGCAGTCGTCGATTCGGCCAGCCCTTTCGAGGCTTCCGCATGGTGGGTTGGCTCCGGCGTGTGCGGTCCGGGGGCCGTTGCGCGGCTTTCGCCAAAGAAGGTGAGGAACCAGAGCCGGAACATGTAAAACGCGGTAAGCCCGGCGGTCAGCAGGCCAATGAACCAGAGAATCTTCGCGCCGGGCATGGGCGAGATGAAGGTCTGGTAGAGGATGTCGTCTTTCGAGACGAATCCCGAGAGTGGTGGCAGTCCTGAAATGGCAAAGACGCCGGCTGTCATGGTCCAGAAGGTGAGGGGAATCTTTGACTTAAGCCCGCCCATCAGGCGCATGTCCTGCTCGCCGTTGAGCGCATGGATCACGGAGCCGGCGGCGAGAAAAAGCAGCGCCTTGAAGAAGGCGTGGGTGACGACATGGAAGATGCCGGAGCCATAAGCCGCCACGCCGCAGGCGAGGAACATGTAACCCAGCTGCGAGACCGTAGAGTACGCAAGCACGCGCTTGATGTCGGTCTGCACAAGGCCAATGGTCGCGGCAAAGAGTGCGGTCGCTGCGCCGATCGCCGCTACCCAGCCAAGGGCATAGGGCGAGCGGTCAAAGATCGGATGAGTGCGGACGACCATGTAGACGCCAGCCGTAACCATGGTGGCGGCGTGGATGAGGGCGGAGACCGGGGTAGGGCCCTCCATCGCGTCCGGCAGCCAGACATAGAGCGGAATCTGCGCCGACTTGCCAGCCGCACCAAGCAGCAGGCAAAGCGCGATGGCGGTCAGCCAGCCGCCATGCAGGGCAGGCTGCGCGGCGAGCGAAGCAAGTACGGTGTGGAAGCTCAGCGTGCCGAAGTGCATGATGACCAGGAACATCGCCAGCAGGAAGCCGAAATCCCCGATGCGGTTGACGACGAAGGCCTTTTTGCCGGCATTGGCGGCAGAGTCGCGATCGTAGTAGAAGCCGATCAGCAGGTACGAGGCAAGACCTACACCCTCCCAGCCGACAAACATCAGCAGGAAGTTTTCTGCGAGCACCAGCGTCAGCATGAAGAACATGAAGAGATTCAGGTAGGCGAAGAAGCGCCAGTACCCACCCTCATGCGCCATGTAGCCGGCGGAGTAGACATGAATCAGGAAGCCGACACCGGTGACCACGAGCAGCATGACGAGCGTAAGCTGATCGAGAGCGAAGGCGAAGTCGGCGTGGAAGCTGCCAGCGACGATCCAGGGAGCGACATACTCATAGTGCGTGGTCGCCAAGGTGCTGAAATCCAGCAGCGCGATCTTCGCAACCATCAGGAACGGGATCAGCGTGAGGACCAGGGCGACGCCAGTGACCAGGGGACGCGAAAAGCGGCGGCCAAACAGGCCGTTGACCAGGAAGCCCAGAAACGGCAGCAGCGGAATCCAGAGCAGGTGCAGGGAAGGGCCTGACATAACTTGGGTGGCTTCGTTCATAGTTTCATCAAGTCCACTTGGTCGACGTTCAGCGTATTGCGCGCCCGGAATACGGCGATGATGATCGCCAGGCCGACGGCGGACTCAGCCGCAGCGACGACCATGACGAAGAAGACAAAGAGCTGTCCGCTCACCTGGTGCCACTGGTGCGAGAAGGCGACAAAGGTGAGGTTGACCGCGTTCAGCATCAGCTCAATCGACATGAAGATCGAGATGATGTTGCGCTTGAAGATAAATGCGCCGACACCTATTGAGAACAGGATCGCAGACAGCACGAGATAGTACGCAGTAGGAACGATCATGCCGAGGGCTCCTTGCCAAGGTACGGCTGGCCTAGAGTATCGCCCGGGGTCGCCTGCGTCGGGCCGCCCGGGAGGGGCTGATTCGCGCCAAACACAGCAGATGGCGCGGTGACAGGTCGCGCCAGCGCCGCCTTCTTTGGATCGTCAGAGTACTGCCTGCCGGCCAGCGCCACCGCGCCAAGAATCGCAACCAGGATCAGCACCGAGGTGACCTCGAAGGGAAGCAGCAGATCGCGGAAGAGCACCCGACTGAGATCCGCGGTTGTGACGATTGCATCGCCAAGGCGCGAGCCACCCAGCGCCGTCCTGTTCTCAAGAAAGACGTAGGTCAGGAGCCCAAGCAGCGCCGCGACACCGGGCACGCCTACGATGTAGGCCGTGTGGCTGCCGCCGTCCGTACGCTCCTCGGCGCTGGCGTTGAGCAGCATGATCACGAAGGTGAACAGAACCATGATCGCGCCCGAGTAGACGATGACCTGCGCGGCAGCAAGAAACTCCGCACCGAGAAGCAGGTAGAGCACCGCCAGCGAGGTCATGACCACGATCAGCGACAGCGCAGCGTTGATAGGCTGGCGTGCCAGCAGAAGATTCACGGCAGCTGCAACACACAGAACCGCGAAGATGAAGAAGAGTACGAGATACATAACGTTTCAGTCACTCACCGGCGGTTAGTAGGACGCGAGAAACAACTTTGATGGGAAAACAAATTGTAACCGACGCGGAGGGAACAGGTACGTCAGCCAGCGCTAGGCGGCGCGGAAGGCGTACCAGAGACTGGTGGCGAGGATGTTCGCGATCGCAAGCGGAACGAGGAACTTCCAGCCAAAGCTCATCAGTTGATCGTAGCGGAAGCGGGGGAGCGTGCCGCGTACCCAGATATAGAGGAAGAGGAAGCAGAAGACCTTGAAGACGAACCA
>CAZZYO010000032.1:0-34329 GCA_964658255.1 Candidatus Babeliales bacterium | reverse complement strand
TGGAGTTCCGCTTCCTGGTAGCGATGACTGGCTCGCTTGGCATAGGCGGCAACCTGAATAAGTGGACCGACGCAGAGATGCAGGCTGGTTCGCAGATGGTCGCTTACTACAAGACCATTCGGGAGACGGTGCAGCATGGCTCGCTGTATCGCCTGCTAAGTGACCCCGTGGGCCCAGGCCACTGGGCGACGGAGTATCTCGCGCGCGACGGCTCGCAGGCCGTGCTCTTCGGTTTCCTGCACTCGCAGCAGTTTGGCGAGCCATTCCCCGTCGTGCGCGCGGAGGGGCTGGAGCCTTCCGCGATTTACCGGCTCAAGTCGCTGCACCCGGAGAAGACCCCTGGTCTGCCCGCAGAAATGAGCGGCAGCGCGTTGATGGGTGAGGGCGTGCGCTTTGCCTTGCGAGGCGACTACGACGCAACGGCAATCGTGCTGGAGCGAGCACAGTAGCTCGTTCCTCCTGCCAGTGTTATCGGAGCTGCTGCCGTCGCTTACTTATGCTCCGGCAGCAGCTCCCAGATAGCAGGGTCTTCTTCACCCAGCACCCAGGCGCAGATGCCCTGGAGGTTGTTCTCGGCGGCGAGCTTGTATCTCTCGTCGAAGCCTCGCTTGTCAGTCAGGAAGATCCATTCGCGCATCTGGTCACGGTAAAAATAGAACCACGAGGTGCGGTCGACATCGTCCCACTGCATCTTGCCGCTGTAGTTCTCCATCAGGCCGATTGCGTTGATGTAGCTGATGTAATCGGCTGTTCCGTTGGGCCGCTTCTCTGCTTTACCGAGCCCCGGGTCGCCGGTGTACCAGTGATAGCCATAGAGCGCGATACCCAGCGATATCTTCTCCCTCGGCACGACCTTGAGCGTATAAGTCAGGTTGTCTGTCGTCCAGATCCAGCCACCCACCGGGCCAGGCATGGTCCAGTGCGTGTGCTGGTCGTAAGTCATCAGGCATAGCAGGTCGACAGACTCGCCAAGTGCCTTCAGGTCAAAGGCCGCGCGCCACTCTTCAAAAATCCACTTATCAAAGGCTGTATGTCCGGGATAGCCTGGCGCGTTGGGTGCAACTGCAATCTGCAGCTGTAGATGCTCTTTGTGCAACGCGTCCGCCGTACGCTTGACAGTCGCCGAGAGCGCATCCCGATCGGTCCACATGATATCTTCCCAGTCGATCTGGAAGCCGTCATAGCCGTTGCGCTTGCACTCGCGTACCAGGGAAGCGTTCATCTCGTCTTGCGCGTGCGTGTCTGCTAGTAAGGTATGCACGCCCACCTTGTCGAATAAAGCAAGAATGGGAATCACCTGCACATGCGCGGCCTTGGCAGCGCGCAGCACCACCGGACTTGGTTCACCAGAGACAAGGCCGGAGCCGTCCACGTTGTACCAGGCCGGCACTAACGTATCGACCTTGGACTTATGAGCCAGGAAATCACGTTCGGATGGTCCCTGGTCGGTCATGTAGAAGAGCGTTTTCGGATGCGACTGCCCAAAAGCAGCCATCGGCAACGACATTGTCATAGCGAGCGCACATACACGCGTCCAAGTCATGTTCTTCAATGCTGCCCTTTCTTCCTCCGGCAACCTAAGCAACCGGCACTGACTTGGTAAGGTTCCGCGGCCTATCCACGTCAACACCATTCTGGATCGCGACATAGTAGGCGAATAGCTGCAGCGGGATAACCTCTAGGAGCGGCAACAGGTGCTCAGGAGCCGACGGCACTTCAATGGTCTGCTCGGCAAGGGCAGCGATTGCTGCATCGCCCACGCTAGACACGGCAAGCACCCGCGCCCCCTGCTTATGCAGGATTTCAAGCAGATGAAGCGTGCGCTCGTAGCGCGTAGACGATTCAACCGAATTTCGGTCGCGTACTGCGAGCACTACCAACGGCACGTCCTCGCCAACCAGAGCGTTCGGTCCGTGCAGCACCTCGCCTGAGGGATAACCCTCGGCGTGCACGTAGGACGATTCCTTCAGCTTCAGCGCGCCCTCACGGGCAATGGGATAGTGCACCGCGCGCCCCAGGAAAAGAAATGTCTTGGCATCCTGGAACGTACGCGCACACGCTTCTGCACGCGACGCCCACTGCGGAAGAAAGTCTCGCACCTGCCCCGGCAAAGCACGCAACGCATCGAGCGCGGCTTTCACCTCGGCTGGCGCCAGGGTACCGCGCGCCTCCGCCGCAACAAGCGAGAGCAGGTACACCAGCGCAAGCTGATTCAGAAAGCTCTTCGTCGCAGGGACAGCCAACTCGCGGCCGGCCTCCGTTGAGAGCGCGTGGTCGGCCTCCTGCATCATCGTCGAGCCTGGCACATTTGTGACCGCAAGCGTAGCGTGTCCCCGGCGGCGAGCCTCCCGCAAAGCCG
This sequence comes from Candidatus Babeliales bacterium, assembly GCA_964658255.1. GTDB lineage: Bacteria > Acidobacteriota > Terriglobia > Terriglobales > Acidobacteriaceae > EB88. The sequence continues at coordinate 31,970 of CAZZYO010000032.1, read as the reverse complement.
CGAGCGTGTCCCCTGTTTCGCCTGACTGCGAGATCACCAGCACCGCTGCATCCGGCGTTGTATTGCTGCCGCGGTAGGAATACTCGCTTGCATATTCCACATCGACAGCGAGCCCGGTACGATCCTCGAACATGATCTCCGCCGCAAGCCCCGCGTGGCGGCTTGAGCCGCTGGCAACAATGACCAGTTGCGACGCAGCACGGAACCAGGCGCGCAAGGAATCAAACACCTCGGGCTTGAATCCCTGCTCGTCGAGACATGCCGAGATGAGACGCTCAAGCGCTTCGGGCTGCTCATAGATCTCGCGGAGCATCGCGTGTGCAAACGGCTCTTTACTCATGTAGACAGGCTCCTGATGGCCAGGCGTGATCTTTACTCTAGGGAATGATTATAGTGTTGGGAGATGAGGCGCCGCCGCGTGCGCGCCTGGAGGCCTCCGCTGCCAAGTCTTCGCCTGCTCGTCACCGCGTTCGCGCTCTTGCTCCACGTCACGGCCTACGTCTACGCGCAAAATGCACTGGACCTGAAGCCCTCACCGCAACAGCTTGCCTGGCAAGACCTTGAGATCGGCGCGATCATTCACTTCGGCACCAACACCTTTCTCGATCGCGAGTGGGGCGATGGGACTGCACCTCCGTCTGTGTTCGATCCGACGCACGTCGACACCGACCAGTGGATGCGCGCTGCAGCCAGCGGCGGCATACGGTACGCTGTCCTGGTCGCCAAGCACCACGACGGGTTCGCCTTATGGCCTACGGGGCAGACCGACTACAGTGTGAAAGCAAGCCCATGGCTCAAGGGCAAGGGCGACCTGGTGCGCATGGCGTCGGATTCGGCACACCGCGCGGGCCTTGCTTTTGGTGTGTATGAGTCGCCGTGGGACCGCCATGATCCGCGCTACAAGGATCCGGCAGCCTATGACACCTTCTATCTTGCCGAGCTTGAGGAGTTAGCGCAGACTTATGGCCCACTTACTGAGTTCTGGCTTGACGGTGCCGGGAGTGCCGGGCGGACCTATAACTTCGACCTGATTGTGTCCCACTTACGCACCTACCAGCCGAACGCGCTCGTCTTCGCCGATGTCGACCTGTACCGCAACGCTGACCTGCGCTGGGTGGGCACGGAAAGCGGGAAGGTAGACTTCGAAGCCTGGAACGTTGTCGATCGCGCGGGCTACCTGCGCTGGCGGCCGGTCGAGGCAGATACACCGCTGCATCGCGACCAATGGTTCTGGCACCCTGACTCAGACTCCACGCTGAAGACGGCTGCCGAGTTACTCGAGGAGTACGAGGCAACCGTAGGGCGTGGCGCGCAGCTGATGCTTGGCCTGGCGCCTGATCGCACTGGCCAGCTACCCACCGCCGACGTGGCGCGCCTGGCTGAGTTCGGCGCACTGATCCAGTCGATCTATGGAAGGGACCGCAACCTTGCGCTCCATCATCTGCCTGTTCCCAACGCGCAGCAGCAGGCGCTTGATGGCGATCCAAATACCTGGTGGCCGGTGGCAGAGGACGGCTCGACGCCAGCGCTTACTGTGTCCTTAGCAAAGCCAACCATGGTGGACCGCGTGCTCACGATGGAGCGTCTGAACGACGGCCAGCATGTCGAGGAGTACGCGGTCGAGGCGTGGGAGGGCGGAGCCTGGAAGCAGGTCGCACACGCGCACGCAATCGGACACAAGAAGATAGATAAGTTCGCGCCGGTGATGACTACGGGCGTCCGCCTCCGCATCCTTGAAGCAAGCGGTCCTGCAGGGATTCGGGAGTTTCAGATCTTCAACGGGACTTCGATCCCAGCCGGCGCGAAGTGACGCGCTAGCCAGGAGAGTCGCGCTTGCGGCAAGTTCGTCTTGAGATAGCAGTCGATCACCCCGAAGCCCTGATCTCGGCGTGCAGTGGGGGCGCGCAGCGTATTGAGCTCTGCTCATCACTTGCCGATGGTGGACTTACGCCAGGAGCGGGCTTGCTGGCCTGGGCGCGGGCCACCACACTCGTTCCGATTCACGCGATGGTGCGCCCGCGCGCCGGCAACTTCGTTTACTCTCCGCACGAGCTGGCGGTGATGGAGCATGAGATCTCCGCCATGAAAGCGGGCGGGGCGGATGGGGTTGTGCTCGGCGTGTTGACGCGCGATGGCGAAATCGACCTCACCACCATGCGTACGCTCGTCGCACACGCGCGGCCGATGCGCGTGACGATGCACCGAGCATTTGACCTGGTGCGCGATCAGGCGCGCGCGCTTGAGGATGTGATCGCCTGCGGAGCCGACATCCTGCTTACCTCGGGCGGTGCAGCGAGCTTGAACCAGGGCATGTCACAGGCCACGGCGCTTGCGAAGCAGGCGGCCGGCAGGATCGAGATGATGGGCGGCGCGGGCGTGCGAGTCGCGAACGCGCATGAACTCTGGGCCTCGGGCTCACTGCACACGTTGCACGCATCTTTGCGCGCACCCTGGCCAGCGGCTGCGTTGCAAGCCCCGCTAGCCGCCGATAACAGCAGGGCGGCCATGGGCGCGCGCGATGCCGAGGCGCTCTACACTGTGCATGAAGACGAGGTGCGGGCCCTGCTCGCCATCGTCACCGCACACAGCCTGTAGGCTATCGCGCCGCGGCTTCCACCAGCCTGCGCAGGGAGGGCAAGAACGTGAAGCGTACCAGGGCTGAAGGTTGTTCCGCATTAGCGATCACCTGCAGTTGCGCGGCCTTCCACGCGGGCGGCGGCATGGTTGCTGTTCGCAGATAATCAAGCGCCTGCTGCCCAACCACAGCCAGCGCGCCTAACTGTTGCGCACGGACGGCGGCATCGTTGAGGCGCGGAGAACGCGCCGCCCAGACCACCATTTGCGGCGAGGCCTGCTGCCAGGTCGCAAAACGGGCCCCGAGCGCCTCTGTTGCCCAGCCTCCGTCAAGCACGCCCGAAGCCGGCGCTACAGCATGCGCGACGATCGCCGCGTCTACCTCATCGGTAATTGCCTGCCGCGAGGGCGGATCCGCCACTACTGCGTCTACCAGGCGATCGAGCGAGGTGAATCCGTCGGTATGCTGCGTTGGCGACCGATCACCAAAGCCCACTGGCTCGAGCACAGCAGCAAAGGTTTCAAACGCCGCCGGGTGCGACTCGCCGGAAAGATTGCGCCGCAGGTCTTCCGGACCCGCGATATGCGTCAGGCCGACATCCTCAAGCTCAAGCGAGGTAAGTCGCAGCCGCCGGTACATATCCGCAACGTTGCGGTCTGCCTGTGGCGACCAAAATCGTTCTGCAATGGCGGCAGCCCGCGGCCACACGCGCGAATCGATTGTCTCCTGGTCGATCTGCTCGGCCCACATCGTCGCCTCGCCGCCCAGAATCAGCTTTTGCTGATCAGCTGTAAGCTTTGTATCCGCAGGGACCGGGTCGGCGAGGAACATCTCCTCCGAGGTCTTTTGCGCATCAAGATAATAGGGCGCCGAAAGGATGCCGGTGAAACCCTGCGTGGCACCTTCCGCAAGCGAGGCCTCGCCACGCCAGGACTGGATCACAATGCTCTTCGGCAGAGCGGGACTCAGGATCTCGTCCCAGCCAATCATCTTCTTGTGGTGCCTGGTCAGGATAGGTAACAGCCTCTGGTTGAAATCGGCCTGCAGCTCAGCAGGCTTGGTAAAGCCTTTCTTCTTCATGAAGGCCGCGATCCGAGGATTATCGAGCCAGCCTTTTCCTTCCACCTCATCACCGCCGATGTGGAAGTAGGCATCGGGAAAGATCTCGCTCATCTCACCCACGATCGCATCGATGAACTTGTAGGTCTTCTCACTCGACACGTCAAGCTCGGCCGCCGGGGTGCCGTAGACGATCGGCAGTTCCGTAATATGCTCACCCGACCCATACTCCGGGTACGCCAGTATCCAGCTCGAGGAGTGACCCGGCATATCAAACTCCGGGACCACGCGTATGCCGCGCGCCCGCGCATAGGCGACCACGTCGCGCATCTGCTCCTGCGTGTAGAAGCTGCCGCCGGAGCCGACACTGGTCAGCTTAGGGAACCTGCGGCTTTCCGCGCGAAAGCCCTGATCATCGGCCAGGTGCCAGTGGAAGACATTCAGCTTGACCACGGCCATCCCGTCGATGGTGCGCTTGACCTCTTCGATGCTTTCGAAGTGCCGGCTCACATCGAGCATCAGGCCCCGCCAGGCGAAACGCGGCGAGTCGTGGATGGTGACAGCGGGCAGCACACACGCGCCACCTTCGAGCGTGACCAACTGCAGCAGTGTCTCGAGTCCGTGCATGGCGCCGAGAGTTGTCGGCGCTGTGAGGGTAGCTCCGGAAGCGCTTACGTTCAGGGTGTAGCTCTCATCCTCGTCCACGCTCTGGATCGCCTCGCCTGGTCGCGCGACATCGATCACGAGCGTGCCCTTGCCGTCAGCGGTAGCGCCAGCCTGTGCGCGGCGCACGTCTCCCCCGCAGGCGCGATCGAGGCGGGCGAGCATCCGCGTTGTCGCGGCGCCAAGCCGAGGGTCGCTCGCCTGACTTATGCCCTGGTAGGAAAGCGTAAAGCTCGAGTTGCCGGACGCAGGGGTAACAACAAGCGCACCTTGTCCGCGCTCGATCGAGCTCGGCATCGGCATAACGTTCAGCTGCCTGCCTGGCCCAGCGTCAGCCGCCACTGCAAGCATCGGCGTGCTTATCATCAACAGCAGGCACGCCCCGGGCAAAGCGCCACGCAGAGGAGCAACCAGGGCCTGTACTCGTGGCGCAAACTTCATCCATTCCTCCGGCAAAAGCAAGATCAGCAACGACATACCGCATCCGCATAAGTGCCGGCGCAGCAACCACACTCAAGATAAATGCTGCGGCGTGGATGTGACACGCATTCACCTCGAATAAAGAGCGGTAAGACGGATACCATGGACACGCTGGTAAATCCGCCGGCCGTCTCAAGACCTGGAAAGGACCACATTGCTCACCCGCAGAAGCTTTCTGCAAACACTCTCGGCTCTTGCGACCCAAGGAGCCCTGATCTCGCATGCAGGGCCGGCTGCAGCAGCGCTGGCTCGCAACAACAATGCCAAGGTAGCCGACGCAGGCGAGGACCTCACGCAGTACGTCAACATCGCTATCGGCACGGGTGGCCACGGGCACACCTTTCCAGGCGCCTCGGTGCCGTTTGGCGCGGTGCAGTTAAGCCCCGACACGTATACGAAGGGCTGGGACTGGTGCGGGGGCTACTACCGTGACGCCCAGAGCCCGCTTGACAAGGCTCTCCCGCAGCCGCCACCGCTTTCCATCATGGGGTTTAGCCATACGCACCTGAGCGGCACCGGCTGCGGCGACATGCTGGACGTCCTCATCATGCCCGGGGTGGGCGCGGTGAAGCTCGACCCCGGCACGCGTGAGCAGCCTGAGCTGGGCTATCGCTCGCGGTACTCGCATGCCGACGAACACGTGGAGCCGGGTTACTACTCGGTCATACTTGCCGATCCGAATGTGCGCGCGGAGCTAACCGCGACCGAGCGGACAGGGCTGCATCGTTACACTTTTCCGGCGAGCGAGGCAAGTCACTTTGTGCTCGACTTTGCGCACAGCTACGACGATCCGGCGGACCCTGTCACCAGCGCTGAGCTCAAGCTTGTCGGCGCCGACACCATCACCGGCGGACGAACGGTGCAGTCCTGGGCGCGGGGACGGCAGATCTTTTTCGCCGCACAGTTTTCGGCCCCCTTCACCCACGCGGAGCTTTACAGCGACAATGCACCCGCGTCTGGAGCCTCGGTCTCGGGCCGACACCTCAAGGCAGTCCTGCACTACAACACTGCAGCTACGCAGCAAATTCTTGTACGCGTCGGCATCTCCGGCGTGAGCGTTGAAGGCGCGCTCGCGAATCTGCGCGCCGAGCAGCCGGGCTGGGACTTCGATCACACGCGCGCGGCGGCCAAGGCCAAGTGGCAGGAGCAGCTGGGTCGCGTGCGCATCGAGAGCACAGATGCGCGGCAACGGCAGATCTTCTACACCGCGCTCTACCACATGATGCTGGCGCCGACCCTGTTTGATGATGCGGACGGGCACTACCGCGGTATGGATGGCCAGGTCCACACGCTGGCTGCAGGCGAGCATAACTACAGCAGTTACTCACTGTGGGATACCTTCCGCGCCCTGCACCCGGCCTTCACACTCATGCAGCAGGATCGCGTGCCGCAGCTGGTGAACTGCCTGATCAACATGGCCGAGCAAAGCCCGCAGGGCATGCCGGTGTGGCCGCTGCAGGGTCGCGAGACCGGCACCATGACGGGGTACCACTCGGCCAGCGTAATGGCCGAGGCGTGCGTAAAGAACTTCGCCGGCATTGACTGGCAGCGCGCTTACAAGGTCATGCGCAAGCGCAACATGGACGATAACTGGAAGGGCCTGGGTTACTACCGCGAGCTAGGATTTATTCCGGCCGATAAGGAAGAAGAGTCTGTCTCAAAGTTGCTCGAGTATGACTACAACGACTGGGGCTGCTCAAAAGTCGCCGAGAAGGTGGGCGCGCACGATGATGCGGCCACCCAGCGCAAGCGTTCGCAGAACTATCAGCACTTATTCGACCCGCAGACACAATTCATCCGTGCTAAGTTATCCGATGGCAAGTGGACAGCGCCCTTCGATCCGATCGATATGGGCCACACGCCCAAGTACCACGACTACACCGAGTCCAATGCGTGGCAGACCACCTTCGGTATCCAGCACGACGTCAAGGGCTACATGGCGCTCTGGGGTGGCCGCGAGGCCTTCGTGACCAAGCTCGACCAGCTGTTTACTGTTCCCTCTACGCTGCCTGCGGATGCGCCACCGGATATTGCGGGCATGGTTGGCCAGTACGCGCACGGTAATGAGCCAAGCCACCACATTGCTTACCTCTACACGTACGCGGGCCAGGCCTACAAGACACAGGCACGCGTACATTCTTTGCTGGAGACGATGTACCGGGCTGAGCCGAATGGTCTCGAAGGCAATGAAGACTGCGGCCAGATGTCAGCCTGGTACGTGATGAGCGCGCTTGGGCTGTACGCGGTCGACCCGGTCAGCGGCAATTACGTGCTGACCTCGCCGCTGTTTGACGCGGCAACGCTGCAACTCCGCGGAGGCAAGACGTTGACGATTCGCGCCACACGACCGTCACCGGACGCGATCTACATCCAGTCCCTCACCATCAACGGCAAGCCCTCCGACAAGCTCTGGGTAGCGCATGACGAGATCGCGCATGGCGGCTCGATCGTGTTTACGCTCGGCACGGCGCCGAACAAGCAGCTGGGCGCGGCTGAGAGCGTAGCGCCGCCGTCACTCACCGCATGAGCGCCAATGCATTTTCGCGACGCACCCTGGTGAAGGGCGCGCTGGCCTCGGCGGCTGCGCTGGCCAGCAGCCGCGCCCCCGCCGTGATCCCCTCTACACCGCCGGATCCGCTCCACCAGCGCCCCGCGCCTGTCGACAGGCGCTTCACCAGCGTAGCCGTCGAAGCCGCGATCACCCTCGTCAGCGCCCGGATCGCGGACCCTGAGCTTCGGCAGATCTTCGCAAACTGCCTCCCGAACACGCTTGACACAACCGTCTTCCCGGGCACGCACGACGGCAAGCCGGATACTTTTGTCATCACCGGGGACATCGACGCCATGTGGCTGCGCGACTCCTCGGCCCAGCTTTGGCCATACCTGCCCTTCTGCGGGCAGGACCCCAGGCTCGCGACCCTGATTGAAGGCGTCATTCGGCGCCAGGCGCGCTGCATCGCGCTCGATCCCTACGCCAACGCTTTTCTGCGCTCGCCATCTGACCCGCCACTCTCCTGGTCAGTCCATGATGATACGACCATGCATCCGGGCGTTGGCGAGCGCAAGTGGGAGATCGATTCGCTCTGCTACACCATCCGCCTGGCGCACGGGTACTGGCAGGCGACGGGCAACCTTGCGCCCTTTGATGGAGCGTGGGCAGCAAGCGCGCGGCTGATCGTACAGACGTTTCGCGAGCAGCAGCGCAAGACGAGTGCGAGCGGGCAGGGCGGCCCATATCACTTCCAGCGCGAAGCCGCGAACCCAACGGACACTCTGCCACTCAAAGGCTATGGCAACCCGGCGCGCCCGCTTGGCCTGATCTACTCTGGCTTTCGTCCGTCGGACGACGCCTGCATTTACCCGCTCTTCATTCCTGCCAACCTGTTCGCCGTCACCAGTCTCGGTTGGCTGGCAGAGCTTGCCAACGCCACGCACGATGCAGCGCTCGCCAGCGATTGCACCTCGCTTGTAAGCGAAGTAAGCGCAGCGCTTGAGCAGCACGGGCACATCCAGCATCCGCAGCACGGGCGCATTTGGGCTTATGAGGTCGACGGCTTCGGCAACACGCTCGCCATGGATGATGCCAATGCTCCCGGCCTGCTCTCGCTCGCCTACCTTGGCTGCGTGCCTTTGGCCGACCCCGCGTATCAGCGCACCCGTGCCTTCGCGCTCAGCGCTGACAACCCCTACTTCTTCAAAGGCTCGGCCGCCGAGGGCATTGGCGGCCCACACATCGGGCCTGACTTCATCTGGCCCATGTCGATCCTCGTGCGTGCGCTGACTTCGTCTGACGATCGCGAGATCCTGCAATGCCTCACCTGGCTGCGCACCACTACAGCCGGTACCCACTTCATGCACGAGTCGTTTCACAAGAACGATCCAGCCAACTACACGCGCCCCTGGTTTGCCTGGGCCAACACTCTGTTTGGGGAGCTGATCCTGAAGCTCGCTGCGGAGCGGCCGGCATTGCTCCAGCATCGGTTCGGCTGAGCACTGACTCCTGCCTCCCGGCTGCATGTGCGGCACAGGGTCCACCGGTCATCCTGAGCAAAGCGCAAGGATCTGCGGTCGACCGGGTTACCGTCGAACAATACGGGCTTTTCCGTTTACCATATTTGTAACAAACGTAAGCACATACAGGAGCAATCGTTGACCCTGCGCACCCTTGCCCTTACCGCCCTGCTCCTCTCCGCAAGCGGCCCCGCCCTCGCGCAAACCACCCAGCCGCACACCTTTGCCGCAACCGGGAAAGGCTTCACGCTCGACGGCAAACCCTTCCAGATCATCTCCGGCGCCATCCACTATCCGCGCATTCCGCGAGCCTATTGGCGCGACCGCCTGCGCAAGGCCAGGGCCATGGGTCTCAATACGGTCGAGACCTACGCCTTCTGGAACCTGCACGAACCGACGCCGGGCCAGTACGACTTCACTGGCCAGAACGACATCGCCGAGTTTATCCGCGAGGCGCAGCAGGAGGGGCTCTACGTCATCCTTCGCCCTGGGCCCTATGTCTGCGCCGAGTGGGAGTTTGGCGGCTTTCCGCCATGGCTGCTCAAGGACCCAAAAATGGCTCTGCGCACCACGTACCCGGGCTACATGGATCCGGCGCGCACTTACCTGAAGCGCCTTGCGCAGGAGACTGCGCCGCTGCAGATCGGCAATGGCGGGCCCATCCTTGCCGTCCAGATAGAAAACGAGTATGGCTCCTACGGCGCCGACCATGCCTACATGGAGCAGATGCACCAGGCGCTACTCGCAGCAGGCTATACAAAGAGCCTGCTCTACACCGCTGACGGCGCCGATGTGCTGGCCAATGGTGCGCTGCCCGGCGTGCCGGCCGGCATCAACTTCGGCGCGGGCGATGCTGAGAAGTCTTTCGCCCTCCTCGACAGGTTCCGCCCCACAGGTATTCGCTTCAACAGCGAATGGTGGGACGGCTGGTTTGATCACTGGGGTGCCAGGCACGAGACACGAGACGCCGACGTGCAGGTCAAGGAGCTGCGCTGGATGCTCGAGCACGGCTACTCGGTCAACCTGTACATGTTTGCCGGCGGCACCAGCTTTGGCTGGATGAACGGCGCCAATGACAATGGCCACCGGTATGAGCCGGACGTGACCAGCTACGACTACGATGTGCCGGTGGCTGAGAGTGGCGAGCTGCGGCCGAAGTACTTTGCCATGCGCGATGTGATCACCAGCGTGACGCACCAGCAGCCGCCTGCGCCACCCGCGCCCCTTCCGTCCATCGTCGTTCCGCCCATCCACCTGACCGAAGCCCGACCGCTCTGGGACGCCAGTCCCGTTGCTGTGCGATCCGGCAAGCCACTCTCCATGGAAGAGAGCGGTCAGTCCTACGGCTACATCCTCTATCGCACGCACCTTGCCGCGGCTGGCACCGGCACGCTCGAGCTGGGCCGCGTCCACGACTACGCCCAGGTCTACCTCGACGGCGAGCTCGTCGGGACCGTCGACCGCCGCCTCAATCAGACCTCGCTCCCGATCACGATCGCCAAGTCGAACGCGCAGCTCGACATCCTGGTCGAAAACACAGGCCGCGTCAATTACGGCAAGCACATCGATGGCGAACGCAGCGGCCTGCTTGACACGCCGACACTCTCGGGCAAGCCCCTTGCGACCTGGGAGAACTACAATCTGCCGATGGTCGATCCCGGGCAGCTTCCCTACTCTGCCGCGCCCTGCAGCGGCGCCTGCTTCTACCGCGCCCACTTCACCGTCGAGAAGCCCGGCGATACCTTCCTCGACACCAGCCACCTGACAAAGGGTATGGTGTGGATCAACGGGCGCCCGCTTGGCCGCTTCTGGAACGTGGGCCCGCAGCAAACGCTCTATCTGCCCGGTCCCTGGCTTAAGGCCGGGGAGAACGAGATCGTCATCTTCGACCTGCAAGGGGAGAGCGGCAGGCAGGTTGAGGGCAAGCTGAACCCAATGCTCGATGGGCCGGTACCGTAGCAGCCGCGGCGAGCCAGCATGAGGACAAACAAAAAGCCTCCCGGCCGGGAGGCTTTTTGCGTGTGCCAGCCAGAACTACTTCCCGGGCTTGTGCTCCAGGTGCCCACCAAAGCCGAACCGCATCGCCGAGAGGATCTTGTTGGCGAACTCGGCGTTATTGCGCGAGGTAAACCGCGAGAACAGCGAGGCGCTCAGCACGTCGACCGGAACGCCCTCATCGATGGCTGCAATGATCGTCCACCGGCCTTCGCCCGAGTCCGACACATTGCCGCCGTAGCTGCCCAGATCGGGCTGTTGAATCAGCGCCGCCGCTGTCAGGTCGAGCAGCCAGCTCGAGACCACTGATCCGCGCCGCCACACCTCCGCCACATCCTCGAGCGGAAACTCATACTGGTAGTGCTCGGGCGAGCGCAGGGGGGTCAGCTCGGCTGAGTGCTCTTCCCCTTCCTGCTTGCCGATGTTCGCGTTCTTCAGCACATTAAAGCCTTCGGCGTAGGCCGCCATCAAGCCATACTCAATGCCGTTGTGCACCATCTTGACGAAATGCCCGCCGCCTACCTCGCCGCAGCGCAGGTAGCCTTCCTCGGCAGTGGATGGCGCTGCCTTCTCGCGGCCTACAGTACGGCCTACGTCACCGATGCCCGGCGCCAGCGTCTTAAAGATCGGGTCAAGGTACTCAACTGCTTCCTTTTGCCCGCCAATCATCATGCAGTAGCCGCGCTCCAGGCCCCACACGCCGCCGCTCGTCCCCACGTCGACATAGCGGATGCCTTTCGGCTCGAGCTCTTTTGACCGGCGTATGTCGTCGATGTAGTACGAGTTGCCACCATCGATCAGGATGTCGTCCTTCTCAAGATGCGGGACGATCTTCTCGATCATCCCGTCGACTGCCCCGGCCGGCACCATCAGCCACACCACGCGCGGAGCCCGGAGCTTGCCGCAAAACTCTTCAATCGATGTTGAGCCCGCCGCACCGGCGGTCTCAAGATCAGCCACTGCCTTTTCGCTCAGGTCAAAAACCACGGCCTCGTGGCCGCCCTTCATCAAGCGCTTGACCATGTTGGCGCCCATGCGCCCCAGGCCGATCAATCCAATCTGCATCGCGTTCTCCTCTTGCTGTTCCGGCTGGCTTCTGCCGCTCATCTCTACGATGGTATTACGCCCTGGCGCGGCGGTCGCGAGAGCGCATTTATTCGCAAGCACTTAGGGTCGCAGCACGCTCACGCCGCTGCCATCAGCCACCACTGCCTCGGTCGCCATGTCGAGGAAGAGCCCATGCTCCACCACGCCGACTATCGAGCGCAGCTCGGCTGCCAGTTCGTCGGGATCGTCGATCGTGCCAAAGTGGCAGTCGTAGATCCAGTTCTGTTCGTCGGTCAGGTATTTCGAGCCATCCGGGCTGAGTCGAAGCGAGGGCTTGCCACCCAGCTCGGCCAGACTTTTCGCCACCAGCCCCGAGGCAAACGGGATCACCTCAACTGGCAGCGGAAACTTGCCCAGCGTTTCGACGACCTTGCCCTCGCCAACAACGATCACAAAGCGCTTTGCGGCAGAAGCGACTATTTTTTCGTGCAGCAGCGCGCCACCGCCACCCTTGATCAGGGAGAGGCCAGGCCCGATCTCGTCCGCGCCATCGATAGCGAGGTCAAGCTCCTGAACCTCGTCAAAGGTAGTGATGGGGATGCCGAAGGATTGAGCGAGCACCGCCGAGGCATGGGAGGTGGGCACGCCGACGATTTTGAGCCCCTGGCGCACCCGCTGGCCAAGCGTCTCAATCACGTACTTGACCGTGGTGCCGGTGCCAATACCGAGGCGCATGCCATCCTCGATAAACTCGACGCCTCGAAGAGCCGCGGCCCGCTTTGATTCGTCCTGCATCCGTCTGCTTCCTTGAAAGGGTTTGATCGTGCCGCAGCGACCGCTACCACCCCGGCGTCACCACCCTACGATACATGTTCCTTTAGGATGGGGAGCGAGGCACCTGGGCGAAACCAAAGGTAAACTCCGGCATGTACTTTCGTTTTTTATTCGCCTACACTAGGGCATGGCTGCCACTCTCCCTGTCTGGCCTTCCCTGGTGCCGCTCAGTGCGTCGGCGCTGCGCCGCGAGCTCAATGCGCGCGCCCTGCACCGTGCGACGAGGCTGGGCCTGCGGCACGAGCTGACCACCGGCCGCTCGCCGAGCGTGATCTTCGGCGCGAATGACCTGGGTGACGTCAGTAACCATAGTCACGGCAACTTTCACCCGGAGAGCTATCAAGCGATCCTTGAGCGATCGGAGTGGGCTCGCCGTCTGAACAAGGCGCACACGGCATCGCGGCGAGCGATGCCACGCGCGGAGTGGCAGTGGCGCGAGCTGGATTGCGCCGGCAGCTCGGACGCGCTGCTGATGAACATCTTCTGCCATCCAGCGACCTTTCGCGACAGACGGGTGGCCGCACTGCTTGGCGGAGTCGTCGCTGAGCAGGCTCCGCGGTTCGGCATCCGGCTGGGGGTGCCGCTCGCCAACCGGGTGGCGGAGATGACCGAGGTTGACATGCAGCTTGAGGGCGTGGCCGGCCCTCTGCTGGTCGAGGCGAAGCTGACCGAGAGCAACTTCCAGACGGCCCGGCCGGCGCTTGTGCTGCGCTTCCGCGATCTTGAGACAGTATTTGATGTTGACCAGCTGCCTCGCACCCGCGTTGCTGCCCTGGCAGAGGAGTGGGACGAAGCCTCAGGCAGCGTGGTCGGGATCAAGCGCGGCCATGCCGGCTACTACGTCAGCTACCAGCTGATTCGAGGAACCCTTGCTGCCCATGCCCTCGGCGGCAGCTTCTGCGTGCTGTGCGACGCCCGGCGGCAGGATCTGGTCGAGCAGTGGCTCCGCATCCAGCAGGCGGTGCGCTATGCGGACCTTCGCTGCCGACTTGAGCTGCTCACCTGGCAGGAGCTGGCGGCGACCTTGCCTGATACGCTGCAGGTCTTCCTTGCCAGCAAGTACGGCATCCTCCCGGCGTAGTCGCAGCAGCGGCGCACCTGCGTCGTTGCGTTGGCTCCGCCGTTTGCAAGAAGTCCTAACCCGGTGCCGGGCAAGTAGGGAGAGAACCCTCCCTTCCGGGCATGTAGGGCGAAAAGCCGGCTTCTCGAGAGAGGAGCGCGGAAGGCGTTCACCCTTCTGTGTCTGTTGTGGCGGGCTCCCAAAGCTCGATCCGGTTACCTGCAGGGTCAGTCAGCCAGCCAAATTTGCCGAAGTCGTAGCTCTGGCGCTCCGGGTCCACGGTGACGCCTTCCGCTTGCAGCCGGTCGAGCAATCCGTCCAGGTCGTCTACTTGAAGATTGATCATTGCCTTCTGCGCAACGGGGAAGTAAGTGTTGTCCTGCTTGAAAAAGGAAAAGACAATCTCGCCACCCTTTTTGGGAGCGGGAAAGGCGTAGGCGCCTGGGACCTTGCTGAGTCCGAGGTGCTGTTCGTACCACTGGTAGAGGGCTTTCGGATCGTCCGTACGCAAAAAGATCCCACCAAACCCGATAACTGCAGCCATGTCGTCTCCTTGTGTTTTCACTTTGAAAGTGTAAGCAAACGCGTGCGTCTGCGTACCGGCCATGACTACTCAGGCGATTGAAGCTACCGGAGAAGACGACGGTAGAGGCTCTTTCCTGCGGAGCAGGGCGGCGGATACGAGCGTAATGATGAGCCCTACCGGTAGAGGCTCCATGAGGGTATACGCCATGTTCACGATTGGGTTTTGATACAGCTGCTGCGAATGGTGGATAGCCGCGACCTTCGCGGCTGTCGTTGCCGGGTCAAGCCCCGAGACCTGCGCACCCGCCCCGAACCTCGCAGGTGCTACCCTGATTCGGATCGATCCCGACCAGCAAGGAGCGCTCCTTCCTATGCAATCCCGCATCACTGGCACCACTATGCCTGTCCTCGAGTTTCTCCTCGAGCCAAATGACGCTGTCATCTCCGAGGCAGGCGAGCTCTCCTGGATGTCGCAGTCGATCCAGCTGACCACCCACACCCAGTTCGGCGGCGGGGGCGGCTTCTTCGGCGCGATCAAGCGTGTTGCCGGCGGGGGTTCGCTCTTTATGACCGAGTACCGCGCTTATGGCGCCCCCGGCGAGATTGCTTTTGCCACCCGCGTGCCGGGGCACATCCTTCCCGTCGAGGTCGCGCCCGGCAACGAGTACATGCTCCACCGCCACGGCTTCCTATGCGCCACGCCCAACGTGCAGCTTGGCGTTGCCTTCCAGCAGTCGCTGGGCGCAGGCATCTTCGGGGGCGACGGCTTCCTGCTGCAGCGGGTTACAGGGCATGGCATGGCATGGCTCGAGCTTTCAGGCGAGGTGGTGATCAAGGACCTCCGCCCGGGCGAGACCCTGCGCGTGCATCCCGGCCATGTCGGGGCCTTCCAGGCGTCGGTCAACTTTCAGATCACCCGCATCCAGGGCATACGCAACATGATCTTCGGCGGCGACGGCATCTTCCTGGCCGCGCTTACCGGGCCGGGCCGGGTCTACCTGCAAACGCTGCCCATCGCGCGCCTGGCGCACAAACTGCAGGAGTACATGCCTGGCCAGGTGCGCGAGCGCGCCGAGGGCGGGGTCGTGGGCGGCATTGTCGGGTCAATTATCGAGGGGATGCGCTAGGAGCCTTTACGCTGTCAGCGCAATTCGGGTGGAGCGCGCCATGCGTAAGCACTGCTCGAGGATCAGCCTCCATACCCCAAAACAGCCATGTCATCCTGATTGCGGAGAAGAATGTGAGGTCCCGCGGCCGCGAAAGGAAACGTCATCTCCGTACCCGCCTACTGCGGGCGGCGCATATGGATCTGACCACCGGCCAGGGTGTACTCGGCCGAGCAACCATCGGCTGCGCATACCACCGGGGCCAGTCCCGCGTACTGCGCCTGCGTCATCAAACCCAGCGTGCCACAACCAGGGCAGGCCAGCACTGCCCGAAACGGCTGAGGTGCCGCCTCGACATTGCTCCCCTGTTCCAGCAGGAACAAGGTCCCTGGCTCGGTTCTCTCATGAGCGCGCGCTCCTGATGTTGCGATTGCTGACGTCACCTCGGCCCGCTCTCTTGCTGTACGTATCATCCTGTAGTGCCTATCGGCAGGTGCACTCCAGATGCCTACGAGTGTCCTGGTGGGACAGTGACCCAGCGCAGTGCGGCTAATCGACACGTGTCAGTTGGCCGGCTATCCTCGTACCGGCACCCTCTCGACCGCCCTGGTGACTGCCGCGACGACACGCGCAATCTCGTCTTCGGTCAGGTAGGGGTGCATGGGCAGGCTTACCACGCGCGAAGCAGCGCCCTCGGCAAATGGCAGGCTGCCTGCGGCCAGCCCGGCAAAGACAGGCTGCCGGTGCATGGGCACGGGATAGTGCACCGCCGTCGGCACGCCCTCCGACGCAAGCGCAGCCACAAAGCTGTCGCGGTCCTCGACCTCAAGCGTGTACTGCGCCCAGGCGCTCGTATTGCCGGACTGCAGCACAGGCGTCCGCACCAGGCCAGCCAGTGCCCCGGTGTAAGCCTGCGCGGCACGGTCGCGCGCAGCAAGCTCGGCATCAAAGCCCGGCAGCTTGGCCAGCAGGATCGCAGCCTGGAGGGTGTCGAGACGCCCATTGATACCGAGGCGCGTGTGCTGGTAGCGCTGCTCCTGGCCGTGGTTCCGCAGCTGGTGCATGGCGAGCGCGAGCGCGTCGTCATCGGTAAAGCAGGCGCCGCCGTCTCCGTATGCGCCAAGGGGCTTTGACGGGAAGAAGCTCGTGCAGCCGATTGTCGAAAGTCCGCACGAGGGGCGAGGCTTCTCCGCCTGCCCTGTGTAGGTTGCGCCAAAGCTTTGCGCTGCGTCCTCAATGACAGGCAGGTTGTGGTGAGCGGCGATAGCGTTGATTTCGTCGATGGCCGCGGGCTGACCGTAGAGCGAGACAGGCATGATGGCGCGGGTGCGCGACGTGATGGCCGGCTCGATCAGCGCGGGGTCAAGGTTGTAAGTCTCCGGGTCGATGTCAACCATAACCGGCACGGCGCCAAGCAGCGCAATCATCTCGCCGGTGGCGAAGAAGGTGAAGGGGCTGGTGATGACCTCGTCGCCTGCGTTGATGCCGAGCGCCATCAATGCCAGTAGCAGCGCGTCTGTGCCGCTCGAGCAGCTGATGCAATGCTTGACGCCGACGCGCCCCGCCAGCCGCCGCTCAAGCTCCGCGACCTCGGGGCCGAGGATGTACTGGCCATGCTCAAGCACCGCTTGGATGCGCGCGTTGACGTCAGCCTGGATCCGCTTGTACTGCGCTCTCAGGTCGACAAACTGCATAGAGGTGGTTAGATGGCTCACTCTGCTATTGTCCCACCTGGGAGAGTGTCACACGCTATGCAGCAACGCGCAGGAGTGAACGCGGAGGACAACGTGCATGCGCCGCAGACAGCCTGGCAGCAGGACTGGCGGAAGGTAGGCTGGGCGGCGCTGCTGTTTTCGGTGCTGCAGGCCGCGTGTCCCGCGATCATCGCGCTGAGCGGACTGCGAGTACTGATTGGTTGGGCGGGTTGGCTTCGGCCGCAGGTACGACGGCGGCGCCGCGAGGGCTCCACCAGGACGGGATCCGGATCCCGATGATGGCGCTCGCGGCTCTCGGAGCGGCGTTAAACCTGTTTGTCGCCTGGCAGATACGGCGTCTGCGGGTGCGTCCCGCGGCGCAATGGCGATTAAGCCCCGTCGACCCGTTAAAGGCTCGTCATGAGCGAGTGCAGATCGGGCTGGCAGTCTTGACCCTTGTGCTGCTTGTTGCGGAATGGATCACTCACCCGATGGTTCATCTATCTCGTCCTTGATCTCAACTTCCGGGCGCAATGCCGCTTCTTTGAGTTCCTGCTGGATCCGCGCGTGCAGCCGCCCGCTGTAGCCGAGCGGAAGGTGGAAGACGCGATCGTCAGCGGTGAGCACGAGGATGTTGTGCACCGAGTCGAGGATGGCGGAGCAGATCTCGCAGTGTTCGAGATGAGCCTCAATGGCGAGCCGCTCTTCCGCCGTCAGCGGGCCGTCGATGTAATCCGAGATGTAGGGCCAGACGTGCTTGCAGTCAAGCCTCATGTCCGACCTCCGCGGCGCGGAATCGATCTTGCTTTCAGCCGAGCCAGGAAGCCTGCGCGCGCCGGTCTCTGCAGCTTGAGATAGGGAGCGAGTGCCTTTTGCAGAAGCATGCGGGCTCGGAAGAGCCTTACCTTGATAAGGTTCGATGTCACGCCCACCACCTGCGCCATCTCCTCAATGCTCAGCTCCTCCTTGTCACGCACTAGAAAGACTTCACGGGAGGCAGCGGGGAGGTTGCCGATAGCACGCTCGATCTGCATGGAGGTGCTCCGGGGTGGATCTTGACAGGAGGCAGTGCCCCGCTGTCCGCCCATGAGAAGCGCCAGCGAGGTGGAGGTTACAGCGGACGCGAAGTTTGTGGCAATCAGAGTGTCGCTGGTGCCGGTCTAGCTGATGCCGACGTGACAGCTGACAGAGTCCCGCGCACGCCGCCCGTCCCGCCTGGCCGAGATTCGCCTGGTGTTGAGATGTCCTGCAAGGTAGCCCTGGCATGACGTATCGGCCCCGCCCATCATGGACCTCCGCTCCGGGAGGAATATGTGCCTCCGTAGATTTTCCACTGCCGCGATCTTCGAATCACGCAGGAGAATCGTCATGTCCCGCTGCTCTTTCGCGCCGGTTCCGGGATCAATTACGGTAACGTGCGTGGTTGCCTGAACATGCGCGCCTTGAAGCCCCGGCTGGGGTTGCGGCGTTAGCACCGGCGTGCTGTGGCTCTATGCCTTTGCCCACAGAGCGCATGCGAACAAAGCAAGCCACACAGGGAAATGGCGCCGCCTGTTTCAAAGCATGAGAGCTCTTGCAAACGAACTGTGTGACGCAGGCTCCGGAACTAACTTTGTGACTTTTCGCATCGGTCGGGATAAGTCGGCTAATAGAACGTGATCTTGCTACGCAGGGTTAAACATGAGCCCCAAACTGGCTATCTCAGACTGGCCCCTGTTGCGTAAGCAGAATTGCCTAATCGTCAATATCGGTGATGCACCAGCAAACCCTTCGCTTGCGTCCCGGGTGAACAAAGAGAATTCGCTCGGTACCCGGTTACGCTCGCGCGTCAGATGGAGATCCAGCCCAGATTGATGGCGACGAGCGAAGCTGTCCCTACCACTATCCACAGGAGGACGCCCTGCAGGAAGGGCTTTACCCCGACACTCTGCAGAGTCTTCTTTGAGAGCGTAGTCCCGATCAGGAAAAGTGTCGCTGTCAGCCCCGCCTTGCCGAGGTGGCTCAGGTCTAAATAGCTGTGGGCGAAGCCGGGCAGGTAGGTGCTGAGCGCCGAGGCCGCGACAAACAGCACGATGAACCACGGAATCCTGACCTTGGCCTGCTGCCCGGTCTCTCCATCCCGCTCGGCGGCCCTGCTCATGTATGCTGCCGTGGCGAGCGAAACGGGTACGATCCAGAGTGCGCGGGCCAGCTTGACCGTCGTCCCCACCGCCACTGCCTGGGGTCCATACTTGGCCGCTGCTCCGACTACGGAAGACGTATCGTGGATGGCCAGAGCGGCCCACAAACCGAACTGGTTCTGGCTCAGGTGCAGCCACCAGCCCACCGCGGGGAAGACCAGCAGTGCGATCGAGTTCAGCAGAAAGACGGTCCCCATGGAGACAGAGATCTCTTCCTCGTTCGCGTTGATGATGGGCGCGATGGCAGCGATGGCTGACCCACCGCAGACCGCCGTACCAAGAGTAAGCAGGTAGCTGGCCTTACCGCCCACGCGAAACAGCATGCCCAGCAGCAGGCCGAGAAGCACGGCCGAGGTGATGCTGATTGCCGTGTAGAGGAAGCCGCTCCTGCCTACCTGGACCACCTGGCGCAGGTTCATGCCGAAGCCAAGCAGAATTACCGAAATCTGAAGCAGGAGCTTTGCGAGCGTGCTGGCCTCCCTCCGGTAAGGATGCTCTGCAAGAAAGCCGAACACCGTGCCGCCAACGAGCGCGGCGGGAGGAGAGACCAGTCCGCTACCCGCGAGGAGCAGACCCAGGAAGAAGATGGAGCGCGCGTCCAGAGTTTTCTTCGGACTGCCAGGCCCTCTCCGCCCCAGGTGCGCGGGTACCAGGTCGCTGTCGCGAACGCTCCCGGTCACAAAGCAGGCCAGGTTGCTTGTTGCCGCTGCTGACCCCACTGTCATCGTCTCAGTCACGTCGTCTTCCCCTGCCGTGACTATCGGCGGAGTTGGCGACGAGGTCCAAGTAGAAGTTCTTATGACCGATTAGCTTAACTTTGAGCAGTGTCAGGCCAGAGAAGAACCCGTTCCCCCGGAGCGCCTGGGAGCCGAAGCCGCGGCGTAGACCAGGAGAAATCTTCGAAACGCCCCCACACTGCCGGACGGCTCCGGACCCGCCCGGTAGGCGAGCGAGAAGCTGCGCGAGAGGTTAAGCCCCTCTACGCGGGCGACCTTGAGCATGCCGAGCGCCAGAGGGTTGCGCGCCGCCCAGCGCGAGACGAAGGTGATGCCCAGACCAGCCTCAACCCCATGCAGCAGACCCTCGTTCGAGTCGAACTCCATGCGTATGTTCAGGTCCTTGACGCGCAGGCCGGCGACGGTAAGCGCCTGCTCCACAATGCGGCGGGAGCCCGATCCAAACTCGCGCACCAGCAGGGGCTGCGATGCCAGGTCGCCGATGGTGACCTTGTGGCCAGCCCACTCATGGCTCGACGGAACTACGAGCACCATCTGGTCTTCCATAAACGGCTCGATGTGGACGTCTGTTCGCTGCTCCGGGCCTTCAAGCAGCGCTACCTGCACCTCGTCTGCCACAAGTGCCGCGAGCATCTGGTCTGTGTTGCCGCTTTTTGCATGGACGCGGATCGCTGGGTTGGTTTGCAAAAAAGCCGCGATAAAGCTGGGCAGGAGATACTGCGCGATGGTCTGCGAAGCACCGAGGCTTAGTTCGCCTGCCTCCTGCCCATACGCCCTGGCGACAGCGCCGATCGCCTCGTCGCTCAGCGACCGGATCCGCTCGGCAAAGGGCAGCAGCGCAGCGCCACCCGGAGTCAAGGTGATGCGTCCACCTGCACGATGAAGGAGAGGGCGGCCGAACTGCTCTTCGAGCGCCTTGATCTGCTGCGTGACCGCCGGCTGGGTGAGCAGCAACTCCTCGGCGGCCCTGCTGAAGCTCAGGTGCCTGGCGACCGCACGGAAGACGACCAGGCGAAAATTCTCAATGGTCACCCGGCGTTACCTCGTCCTCGAGCCACGCTGCATGCCGCCTGCGAAAGCTGGTCTGTGGCGGCCTCGCGGTAGCAGGTCACAAAGGCTGCGTACTCGGGCAGCCCGCCTGCTCGTACCTACTGCGAGCCGCCGCTGCGCGCCGCCAGGGCAGCCTCACCCGTCACGGCTCCCGAGCCGCCCTGCTGGTCGATCTCGCGATAGATCTGCTCATTGCGAATGATCGCCTGCACGTAGTCGCGGGTCTCGGTAAACGGGATCGACTCAACAAACTCGTCGAGCCCGGTAAAGCTTGAAGACGCCTGCCAGTCCGTCACCCGGCTGTCGCCCGCGTTGTACGCGGCAAACGCGTACTCCTGGTGGCCGCCGAACTTGTCGAGGGTCTGCTTCAGGTATGTCGTCCCAAGCTTGATATTGATCATCGGATCAAGCAGCGCGTCGGCTTCAAGGTGACTGCTGATCCCCTCCTGCTTGGCCATCTGGCGGCCGACCGAGGGCAGCAGCTGCATGAGTCCATAGGCATTCGCAGGCGAGATGGCCCGCGGGTTAAACTCCGACTCCTGGCGGATCAAGGATGCCACCATGTACGGGTTCAGCCCATTGCGCTCGGACTCTGCCTTGATCGTCGACCAATAGTCCTGCGGAAAAAGAATCCGCCAATACGCCAGCGGCAGGGCCTCAATCGGTGCCGAAGTGTAGAACGGGATTGCCCGCTTGAGCGAGCGCATGGCCCGGTAGGCCTCGCCGTAGGAAGCGTAAAGCCGAGCCTCGGCGAGCGAGCCCCACTCGTCCGAACCCTCGGCCGCGTGAATCTCCTGCGACAGGAAATCGTTCAACCCGGCGTTGGCCAGCAGGCGGGCCTTGGCCAGGTGCGGGTCGTCTTCGGGCACATCCTCGGTGAGCGTCGGGATGGTCTCCGGCTGCATGTTGGTCAGCATGTTGACCGTTGCCGGCGTCACGTTGCCGAGCGAGGCGAGCCGCTCATGCGCGATCGCGGCGTAGTAGTAGTGGCGGTAGACGCGGGTCTCGGTATGGAAGTACGCTGCCGCCATGGCCGGCTGCCGCTCCTGGTCAAGGTAAAGCCGCCCCCGCCAGTAGAGCGCCGCCGGGACCTCCTTGCCGCCGGGGAACAGAGCTAACTGCTCGTCCATCAGCCGTGCCGCGTCAGAGTAGTTGCGTATCCGGTAGTTGAGCCACGCTGCCCGCCAGTGAGCCGGGGCCGCATGGTCCGAGTGCGGAAAGCGCCGCGCCTGCTCCAGGTAGTACTGGATCGCGCTCGGGAAATCCTTGCGCAGGAGATACATATTGCCGCTCGAAAAAAGTGCCTCGCTCAGCCAGCTGCTGGTTGGGAAGCGCTGCTCCATCTGGGTGACGATGGCCTGCTGCGTGGCCGAGTCATTACTGTTACGGGCAAACTCCATCAGTAGATATTGGCGATGTGCCCCCGTCTCGTCGCTCGTGTCGGGAACACGATCGAGCGCTTCCCGGCTCAGACGCTTGAGCTTGAAGTCGCAGGCCGCCGCCGAAATCAGGAGCGAGTCCCGCTCGGACTGATTCAGTTGCGAGTCACTGGCCAGGGCGCGAAACTCATCAGCTGCCGGCGCATACCGTCCGGCACTGTAAAGCGTGTCGGCATGGTGGCGGCGCTCGTCGAGTGGCAGGGCCTGCCACTGGCCGCTTTGCGTCAGCTGCGCCTGGGCGATGGCTGCCTCGTTCGACAGCGGCGCCCCGGCGACCACGCGCCGAAAGAGGCTGGTCGCCTCTGCCGATTGGCCGGCCAGCTGCTGAGCCTTCGCCATGGCCAGCAGGTAATCCGGCTTGCCCGCGACAGGCTCGTCAGTATGCGCGCGCAACACCCGCAAGGCCGACTGCGGATCGCCCTGCTGCAGGAACAGGTTGGCTTCAAGCACGGGCACAGCCGCGTTAAAGATCGAGTCTGGATACCTGGCCGTGAACGTCGACAGGATGACGTCAGCCGCGGGGAGCTGGTTTGACTGTAGATCGGCCTGCGCGGCAAAGTAGGCCGCGTAATCGTTCAGCGCGTCGCCCTGCGCGCTGGCCTGACGCAGGGCACCCAGCGCATCGTCATACCTATGGTCGAGCAGGTACGCATGGCCCAGCGACAGGTACGCCGCCGCCGCTGCCTCACCCGTATGGGCGTGCGCGTACCCTGTCACGCCCGCGTACGCCGCAGGGCTGCGATAGTTGCCTAATTGCTGCGCCATGGGCCGCAGCTGCGACGATGCGATAAAGGCCTGCTGCAGCTGGTGGGTCCGGGCCGCGGCTCGCGCCGAGAGCGGATGCTTGCGGCCGTGGCGGCGCAGGACCACGCGCGCCCGGCTTACGCGACCGGTGGCGTGGGTCTTCCCTGCCTTGCCAGGGGCTTTGGTCGATGTTTTATGCGCAGCGGACTTGGCCGCGTGCGCGTGCTTGTGTGCTGGCGCTGCGGCCAGGCTGGGTGCAGGGAAACTGACCGCCGCGGCCAGGACGATGGAGGCAGCGCCCAGGGCTGCGGAAGCAACGGCCCGCAGCCACCGTACGCTCGAAGTGGAGAAGGAAACAGGGGTCAAGAGGAATCGCACTCCTACTTCAAACTCTAAGGCGAAACGCGCTGCCCTGCCGTCGAAAACTGCGTTCCGCACTGCTGCCGTGCACACTAAGGTACGCACGCCCAGGGAACAACGGCGGTCAACGCGGGGCAGCCTGCGCGAGCGAGGCCCGGGAGACGACCTTGTGCGTCACGTAGTTGTAGGGCGCAACGGGCTGGCCGCGCAGGATATCAAGTGCGATATGCATCAGCGAGGGCCCGTAGGTCGCCGTCTCGTGCGAGATGGTGCCGATCAGCGGCGAATCAGCCCGGCCCATCTCGGCCATCGCGTCTGCAATGCAGTCCTGCCCGACAATCGCCACCTGGCGCGTACGGCGGCGTTCCCGCACGGCGGTGGCGGCGCCCAGCGCGCTTGAGTCGGTTGCAGCGGCGATCAGGATGCGCTTGTCTTTTTGGTGGCTATCCAGGAACTCGCCCACTAAACGGCGGCTCACGTCGGACTGTCCGCGCCCGTCGAGGCTCACGTACCGTTCCGCCGGCAGGTTTTGGATAGCCCCTCGCACTGCCTCGAACGCGCCCGAGACTCGTCCATGCACGAGCGTGCCGGCAGCCGAGAGATCAAGCCCCAGCATCCAGTCCGCGCTGCCCTCCCAGTGCTCCGCCGCATGCGCTGCCAGCAGTTCCCCGGCGTCGATGCCGACCCGGTAGTTATCCACCCCGAAGAAGACAGCATTGGGATGCGGGATGTCGATCGCGATCAGCGGAATGCCGGCCGCGGCGATCCGGTGGCCGATCACCGGTGCTACCTCGTGCGCGACGTTGAACTCGACAATCAGGTCGACGCCACTCCGTATCAACTCCTCGGCATTTTGCAGCGCAGTCGCGCCATCGTACTTGTTATCGAGAACTACCAGGTCAACGCCCACGGTGCGCGCCGCATCGGTCAGGCTCTGGGTCACATCGTTGGAGAAGGGCATGTCGGCGCTTTGACCGGCGAAGCCAAACCGCATCTTCCGCTGACGCGCCACGTGGCGGTAGGTTCCATCAGGCGCCTGGGCCAGGTAGCCCCGATGCGCAAAGGTCTTGAGCACCCGGTAAACCGTAGTCTTCGAGATGCGGGTGCGCTGGTGAATCGCTTCGAGCGTCAGCGGTCCACTGCCCGCCTGCATCAACTCGAGAATGTCGAGCGCTTTCGAGAGAACGGGGATCAGGTATAGGCGTTTGACCTTGGGCAAAGAGCGTCTCCGGTTTTGCCACCCAGCATAGCGGAGCCGACCGCGGTTTCTCTAATGAAAAAAGACCTCGCTCAGCCGCACGGGATCCGCTTGCGCGCTACGTCCACCAGGCGTCCGCAGGCGGTTCCTTCGGCAGGATGCCAGCAAGCAGATCGACTGCAGAGCGCAGCCCTTCGTGTACAGAAAGCAGTGCATCTTCGTGCTCGATGCTGAGGACGCCATCATAGCCCGCAAGCCGGAGCGAGGAGACGATCACCTTCCAGTCGAGCACCCCATGCCCCCAGCCGACGCTGCGGAAAAGCCAGGACCGCTGCTGCATCCGGCGGTAGCTCTTTGTATCGAGCACGCCGTTGCGCGCGATCTCGCGCGGGTTCAGCGAGACATCCTTCGCGTGCACGTGGAAGATTGCTTCGCCCAGCGACGCGATGACTTCGGGAATATTCATCCCCTGCCACCACAGATGGCTCGGGTCGAGGTTGATACCGAGCGCCGGTCCGGCAGCCTCACGGAGGCGCAGCAGCGTCTCCGGGTTGTAGACGCAAAAGCCTGGATGCGCCTCGAGCGCGACGTTGACGCCACGCTCCGCGGCAAAGGCTGCGGCCTCTTTCCAGTAGGGGATCAGGCGCTTTTCCCACTGCCAGGCGAGCGCCTGCTCATACTCGGGTGGCCACGCGCAGGTGATCCAGTTCGGCGTCTGGTCTGCAGGGCCGCCGCCCGGGCAACCTGAGAACGTAACAACCGTCGGCACGTGTAGCAGCTCGGCTGCTTGCACGGTGCGGCGAAATGTTTCGTCGTCGCGGTGAGCGAGCTCGCCGACCGGGTGTACCGGGTTGCCATGGCAGGACAGCGCGCTGATCGCGAGCCCGGTGTCGCTTAACTGGCGTAGATAAGTGGGAGCGGCGGCGCGATCCGCGAGCAGCGCTTCTACATCGATGTGTGCGCTGGCCGCCCATCCCCCGGTGCCAAGCTCGAGCCTTGTGATGTGCGGATAGCGCTTCAGCTCAACGAGCAGCTCGGCCAACGAGTGCTGCCCAAAGACAGGAGTAAACAGACCAAGCTGCATTAAGCCAACCCTGTGTAAAGCGTCAGACGTTTCAAACCTATTCGGCTTTGCCGAGTGCGTGTTCGCCATAGACCTTTTGCACAAATGCAAAAGACTGCTTCTTCTGTCCAAGGTTCGAGATCAAGCCCTTGCGGTTGTATCCGTCCTGCAACTTAGGAATATTCCGCGTAGGTGAGCGAAAATCAGTCAGGATCCAGGGCGTCGCACCGCGTAGCTGCGGGATTTTATCAAGCATGGCAAACTGATGTTGCAGCACGTACACCTGCTGCTCTTCGGTCCAGCGCTGATTGGTCTGGCCGTGATCGCCATAGGTGGCCTCTGCGCCAAACTCACTCATGATCACGGGCTTCTGCGGCAGGGTCCAGTGCATGTTGTCGGCGTCTTCAGGCGTTAAGTCGTACCAGCCGATGTACTCATTCTGTCCTATAACATCGAGCGCATCGCACAGCGGATCGTTGTTCACCATCTCGTGGCCATTCGGTTTGGGTCCGATGATGGCAGAGGTAATCAGCCGCGTCGGGTCGAGGCTCCGTGCTTCATTGGCCAGGTCGGTCAGGAACTTGGTCCGCGTCGGATTGTTCGGCGTCTCGTTTGAAACCGACCACAGGATCACCGAGGCTTTGTTGCGATCTCGGCGGATCATCTCCTTCAACATCACGACGTCTTTCGCGTAGACCTCGGGCTTGCTGAACGAGATGCCCTGCCAGTTCGGAATCTCGGACCAGACCAGGATGCCGTCGCGGTCCGCGGCGCGCTCCATGCGCTCATCATGCGGGTAGTGAGCCAGCCGAACAAAATTCGCATTCAGATCCTTCAGGTAAGTGAAGAGTGTCGCAACATCGGCATCGCTGTAGGCGCGGCCACCACGCACCGGTGCCTCAGCGTGCACGTTCGCCCCTTGTAGGAAGACCGCCTTGCCGTTGAGCAGGATGCGGGTGCCATCGACTCGTATATCGCGAAAGCCAATTTCGTCCGTAAGCTTGTCTTCACCCGCGGCGAGCTGCACCTTGTAAAGCTTCGGAGTTTCATGCGACCAGAGCGTCAGGCTCTTCGCCTTGAGGTGAAATGGCGCGGTGCCTGAGGCGTCGGTTTTGGCCGTGGTCTTTGCTCCTGCTTCAGGAATGTCGATCGTGACAGCGGTGCCGGCTGGCGCATCGAGCACGTGCACATAGCCGGTGAGCTCGCTGTTTCCAGGCTCAAACTTGGGTCCGTGCGCAAGATGCACATCGTAGTCGTCAATAAAGTGTTGCGGCACGGTGACGAGCGAAATATCGCGAGTAAGTCCACCGTAGTTAAACCAGTCGATGCCGACCGACGGCACGCCGTCGACAAGGCGAGTGGCATCAACCGCAATCACAACAAAGTTCGACCCCGGATGCAGGACAGCCGTGACCTCACAATCGAACGGCGTAAAGCCGCCCTCGTGGTCGCACACACGCTTCTGGTTGACCCAGACGTGCGATCGGTAGTTGGCTGCGCCGATATGAAGAAAGCTGCGCGTGCCCGCCCTGGGCTGCGCGTCAAAGTCGCGCTGGTACCACAGCACGCCCTCGTAATTAAACAGCTCAGGAACCTGCGTGTTCCAGTCGCCGGGCACACGGATGGTCGGTGCGCTTGCGAAATCGTACTCCTCATTGTGCTTGCCGACTATGTTTGGGTGCTCATTGCGAGCGTATGAGTTATCGTTGATTTCCCCGTTGCTCCTGTAGAGCGCCCGCCCCGGTGACTGATCGACCAGATAATGCCACTCGCCATCAAGGCTGGTGACCGTGCGGTGGTCGACGCCGACCAGAAGCGTTTGAAAGGGCTGCTGGCTGCGTGCGGCAGACGTGAGCAGCAGGGCAACAACGAAGGCCGTCAGGCAGACCACGGCTGGTGCGGATCGACGACACGGTACTGCAATCATGGGGACAGGCGCCTCGGTGGTAACGTTACATCGCCGATCGCACATAAGCCAACACCCGGCGCCGAGCCCTCGTGTTTACCGGAGCTTGAGGCTGAGCCGGCCTGTTGGCGAAATGTGCATGTATCCGACCTGTCCAGCTTCGCTAATACTTCGACTTGATGGAGTAGGTCGCGCCGATGGTGAACTGGAATGAGTTACGCCTCGACACCGGGACAGTCAGCGGCGTGTCATTCAGGTAGGAGTCGAGCGAGCCCATCGTAAAGCTAAAGTTCTTGTACACGGGCAGATTTAAGGCGTCGGTCTCGGTGGCCGAGTAGGCGCGCGGGTTGTTGAATGCCGGCAAGAAGCTTGCCTGTTGGGTCAAGGTAATCCCACGCCGCAAGGTCAGCAGGTAATTGGCGGAGAACGTGGCGCCGATCAGGTTCTGGTCCGCCCCGGCCATGGCGTCGAGAAATCGTTGACTGTCGTACTGTGCCACGGCCTTCACGTCCAGCTCCTGCTTGGGCCGCTTGAGCACCGTGTACCCGATGCCTGCCCCGTATACCTGTTGCAGATCAAGCGATTGCGCGTAGTTATGGTCAAACGAAAGGTCGAACAGGTAGTAGAAGCGGGGAGAGAAGTACTGGTCCCGCTCGCCATCCCCGTGCAGGATGTTGCTCTTGGTGATTGTTTCCG
Source organism: Candidatus Babeliales bacterium (assembly GCA_964658255.1). Classification (GTDB taxonomy): domain Bacteria; phylum Acidobacteriota; class Terriglobia; order Terriglobales; family Acidobacteriaceae; genus EB88. The sequence continues at coordinate 3,548 of CAZZYO010000032.1, read as the reverse complement.
GGACAAAGGTCCCGGTCGCATCGGTATAAGCAGGCGAGGTAATTTTCCCGAAAGACGAGTTGAAGTTGGCCGTTGTGCGATTGCGCGGCGGCAGCCAGGCCACCGTGGGCACGATGCGCGCGAGCCCTACTGCGGAGGTCACTGTGTACTGGTTTTCCGTCGCCTTGACCAGAGTGACCCCGGCCGTCGCGCTTCCGTTCCACGCCTCAAAAAAGCCGGGCTCCTGCAGCAGCTGCTTGTCGAGCGAAGCCTGATCAACCACGTACGCAGCGCGCCCGGTCGCAATGGAGGGGATGTGATTGGTAGCAGCCGCCGTGCCTGTGAAGTGAATCCTTTGATCCTCTACACGGATCTCGCCGATCGACACCTGGCCCTCGCCAAGCTTGCGCTTAGGCACAACGCCTTTCTCAAGCACGGCAAAATTGCCGGCCGTGTGCAGTTCTTTAACCTTGGTCCAGGGAACAGTCACATCACCTACCAGATCACTATGGAAGGTGACGGTGTCACTAACCGCGCGCACCAGCTTGCCGCTCAGCCGGTCTCCATTGGTAAACACCACCACGTCAGCCGCAGCGGCGGGTGCGGCATCCTTGACAGGCGTAGCGCCCGCCACGCTGGCTGCCACCGTGACGCCCAGCACGAGCAAAAGGATGAAAGGCGTTAGCCGCGTCAGCCTGAAAAGCACCATGGAACAGCCCCCAACTCTACTTTTAGGAGTGAACTTCAGAATATCAACACGATTGTATCCGGTGGATGGCGAGGTATCGGTCCAGATCAGGATAGAGAAGCCCCCGCATGAACGTCATCCTCGTACTCAGCACCGCCTGCCGCGACAAAACGCAGTAAACTTGGAGTATGTCGATCACACGTGAACAAGCCTTGGACTACTTCCGCTCCGACGACCTGATTGGTCTCGGCATGGATGCAGACGCCATGCGGCGCAAGCTGCACCCCGAGGGCGTGGTGACCTACATCATCGACCGCAATATCAACTACACCAACTTCTGCACCGAGTACTGCACCTTTTGCGCCTTCTATCGGCCGCTGAAGGGCAAGCTCGCGAGCGAGGGCTACATACTCGACTTCGAGACTATCTACGCCAAGATCGCCGAGACGCTTGAAATGGGCGGTACCGGGGTGCTGATGCAGGGCGGGCTGCATCCTGACCTCAAGATCGACTGGTTTGAGACGCTGCTTCGCGGCATCCGCGAACGCTTCCCGTCGATCTGGCTGCACTGCCTGTCGGCGTCCGAGATCCTGGCCATCGCCGAGTACTCGAACCTCTCGCTTCGCGACACCATCATGCGCCTCAGGGACGCCGGGCTGCAGTCGATCCCGGGCGGCGGGGCCGAGATCCTGGACGACGAAGTCCGCCACAAGATCGCCCGGCTCAAGTGCCGGACCGAGGACTGGCTGGCTGTGCACCGCACCGCCCACTCGCTCGGCGTGCGGACAACCGCGACCATGATGTTCGGGGTGGGCGAGACGATCGAGCACCGCGTCAATCACTTCGAGCAGGTCCGCCGGCTCCAGGAAGAGACCGGCGGCTTTACCGCCTTCATCCCATGGTCTTTCCAGCCGAACAACACCGCGCTGGGCGGCCGCGGCTGGGACGAGGCTACGGCTGTTGAGTACCTGAAGGTGTTGGCTATCTCGCGGCTCTACCTGTCGAACATCGAGAACGTGCAGTCCAGCTGGGTCACCCAGGGGTTGAAGGTCCTGCAGATGGGCCTGCGCTTTGGCGGCAACGACGTCGGTTCCGTCATGCTCGAGGAAAATGTCGTCAAGGCCGCCGGAACCTCGAACTGCACGACAGAGGAAGAGTTGCGGCGTATCATTCGAGACGCAGGATTCCGGCCGGCGCAGCGCGACACGCTGTACACGACCCTCTTCCTGAACTGATCCGCGCGGCGCTCCCACGCACGCTCCCGCTCCTTGGTAGCCCCGCACACGGGGAGTACCCATGCATTTTTTTCGCCTGCACGCCGCCGCTATCGGTAGCATTCTTACTCCGCTGGTTTGCGCAAGCTGCTGGGTCTTCTTCATGGTCTACAAATGCGAAGAGTGCCGCAGCACCCGGGCAAAGCAGCTCCAGCAATGGATCATGGTTCCGCTGTTTTGCATGTTCGCTTTTGACATTTGGATCATGAGCTTTTTTCTGGAGTGGTGAGCGGGGATTCCTCCGGGCTTATCTAAGCTCGTAGCTGACAAACTCGTCGTTGGCGGGTCCATCGTCCTGAGTCGAGGAGGGATCCAGGCGGCAAGTTCTTCCTCGCTAGGTAAAAAGATACGGGTGCCACCAGGCCGGCACCATCCTCTACAATCAGGAGGACTCCCGGAGGTCCGGCCCTCTGTTCGCATACCAGGCTCTGCACCCAACACTCAACCTTGCCTTCCTTGTGCAGCGAGGGCTCTCGCACTACCTGCATACGCACTACGCCGACCCGACCTTCGAGCACCTGTACCGGTGGAACGCCTTCGATGCCGCGCTCTTGATCCCCTATTTTGTCGTGATGGTCATCCTGGCCTTCTATGGGATGCATCGGTATCAACTGGTCTGGCTTTACTACAAGCATAAGAAGAACGCGACCCTGGCACCGGAAAGCCACTACATTGACTTACCCCGGATCACCGTGCAGCTGCCTATCTTTAATGAGCAGTATGTTATCGACCGGCTTATTGAAGCCTGCTGCAATCTCACTTATCCCGCAGATAAGTTAGAGATCCAGTTGCTGGACGACTCAACCGACGAGACGCAGCAGGTGGCTGCCGCCATTGTCGACAGGTATCGTGCGGCGGGCCACCCTATCTCGTACATCCACCGCACAAACCGGTATGGGTACAAAGCCGGCGCCCTTGATCATGGGTTGACTGTGGCCACGGGCGAGCTCGTCGCCATCTTTGACGCTGACTTTGTCCCCCCGCCCGACTGGCTGATGCAGGTCGTGCATCATTTTGCCGAGCCGGGCGTGGGCATGGTGCAGACGCGCTGGACGCACCTCAACCGCGACTACAGCTTCCTGACGCAAGTCGAGGCGATCCTGCTCGACGGCCATTTCGTACTGGAGCATGGCGGGCGATCGCGTGCAGGTGTCTTCTTCAACTTCAACGGAACGGCTGGCATGTGGCGCCGCGTGGCCATTGAAGAGGCCGGCGGCTGGCAGCACGACACGCTGACTGAAGATACGGACCTGAGTTACCGGGCGCAGTTGAAAGGCTGGCAGTTCAAATATCTGCAGCATGTGGAGTGCCCGGCCGAGTTGCCGATCGAGATGACCGCCTTCAAGACTCAGCAGGCACGCTGGGCAAAAGGGCTCATCCAGACGTCGAAGAAGATTTTGCCCCGGGTCTTTGCCAGCAAGGCCCCCTGGCACACAAAGCTTGAAGCGGTGTACCACCTCACCGCAAACCTGAGTTATCCGCTGATGGTGGTGCTTTCAGTGTTGCTGATGCCGGCCATGGTGCTGCGCTTTTACCAGGGCTGGTTCCAGATGTTGCTGATCGACTTTCCCTTGATGATGATGTCGACGTTTTCTATCTCGTCCTTC
>CAZZYO010000031.1:0-34625 GCA_964658255.1 Candidatus Babeliales bacterium | reverse complement strand
GGGATTGCGGGCCGGACTAAGTTGTGCACGAAGTGGTAGGGTGGCCATGGTCCGGAGAGCTGCATCTGGCAATCACGCATGACCAGCTTCGCCGCGGCGAACTTGTTCTGGTAGCGCTCGATCAAGCGCTTATCAATCAGGTGCGAGACGTCGAGCTGCAGATTGCCTGAGTCCATGCGGCGGCAGGTCACTTGCTCTTCAAGCGGAGCAAACATGCGGTTCATCTGCATGGTGAGCGCGCGCGCCAGCGTTTGGCGCTCCCGCGTGCGAGATGCATTTTCGCGCAGGTGCGAGAGGTATTCCTTGCCTGTCGCGTTATCCACAGGCTGCGCGTGCTGGAGCTGCTCACGACAACAGTCGTCCAACGTCACTTTAATATGCATTTCTGCCTTGCCATGGAGCTGCGCCAGATTGGTCTGGAAGTTGCGCTGGTTGGAGCGCACGGAGCGGCGCAGCGCATCGTCACTGCCGAAGATTGTGCCAAAGCGGAAGGGCAGCACCGTCGACACGCGGAAGCAGTCGGCGATGACGCGCGCATGCTCGCGGGCTGCCTGTTGCTGGGAGATGTCAGAGGGAAGATGCTCGGTGACGATGACAGCAAGATCACTGGCGGGATAGAGGAAGACCTGGTTACCTTGGATACCGGAGACGGATTCAAGCGGCACGGGTTTGCGGTGCCTTAAGAGTTCAGGGAAAAATTGCTTCTCGGTTACACAATATGCGTACCATGCCATGTAGAACACTCCGCGCGGGCTGGCTTTCGTTAGTGAACGATTCCAAAGCTGCAATAGAGGCCTGGGGGTAAGGTGACCGGCGGACGTGCGACGCGCGCTCGTTGATCAACCTGGGTGGAATCGTAGCCCGGCGTGACGAACCTTGGCAAACAAAAAGTTGCATCGGGTTTTTCGACTTCTGTCTAGAGGTCGGCTTACCGTCCCACGCAAATAGGCGCACCTTTGTTTCGTTTTGCGTCAAAGTTGTTGATGGGACGGCACTTAACGAACTCGTTTTTCTTACCTAAGTAACCAGAACTGGTTGGCTGGAGCCCAGTGCCTTCGGAGCCGCAAGTACTGAGGTGCCCGCTGCCGAGTCGTCCTAGAAGCAACGGGAGCGCTTCATAGGCCTTAGTCTGTGCTGCTCGTGCCGTACAAGCCGTGCCAAAAGATAACTGGAAGCTAAGTGGCACCTACCCATCCGGTTACCTATGAAACATCACCACCAGCAAAATCATCTGCGCGATTACCAGCATGAACAGGATGATGGTTGCCGCCGCCAGCATGCGCACGCGGTCCGCGACTGCCCGTAGTTCGGTCCGTTTGCCATCGAGCTCGGCATCGAGCCGCTCGAGCTGCGTGCGCGACCGGCGCAACTCATCCTCGGACGCTGCCGCCTGCAGTTGCAGCGCGTCCAGCTGGCGTCGCTGCTCCTCAGAAGCAGTCCGCAACGTGGCCAGCTCCTGCCTCCAGGGCGCCTCCTGCACCGGTGGAGGCGGCGAAGCCTTGGCGCCAAGGACAACTGAGCCTATGCCGCCGCTGAGCAGCGGGAGCAGCCGCGCCACTGCCTGCACACCCCCATGGTCGACCAGCCGCATGGCCCCGGCAACGGCGGGCAAGATAGGTTGAATAGCCTTGAGGAGGCGTCGCCCGCGGTCGCCTGCCGTGGGGGCAGCCGTCGATGCAGGCGCGATCAGCTCTGGCAAGGCGTTGGCTCGGGCCGGAGCCGCGAGCGATGCCTCGGTGGCCGGCACAGTCGGCATACGGTCGGCGCGCTTTTCGGTTGCAAGCGCCATCAGGCGGTCCACTGCATCGTACTTCGGCATCGGTCTCCCTCTTCCTCATACAGCGTACGCCGCGGGAGCCGGTGCCTGCCGGGGCGTCTTACCGGCGAAGGCACGCAGTACTTCAATGCGCCCCAGAGATCTCCTGCCTGGCGGCGTGCTCCAGGTTCTGATGTTGCGCCTGCTCGCGGGCTTCAAGCGCGCAGCGGACGACCTCTGCCATGGCATCCTGCGGAGCGGTGCGACCGGTCCATAGCTCAAACTGGCGGGCGCCCTGGTGCACAAACATCTCGAGACCCGTGATCACCGGGATTCCTTGATCCCGCGCCTTGCGGATCAGAGGTGTCTCCAACGGGTTGTAAACCATGTCGAACACGAGCCCTGCCCGCAGATCTTCGTCGTGCGCCGGTGTCACGCCTGCGGCCCCGGTCATGCCGGTAGGAACTGCGTTGAGCAGAACGTCAAAAAAGGACGGTAGCCCAGCCTCGTTTGCGCTTCGGATGCAGTGCGCCCCTGCCTCCTGGGCCAGGCGTTCGGCTGCCGACAGGGTCCGGTTCATAATCCAGACCTCGGCGCCCTTGTCCCTGAGCCCGAATACCGCAGCCCTGGCAGCGCCACCTGCTCCGCGTAGCAGCACGCGCGCGCCTTCAAGCGGCATGCGGGCCTCGAGCGGTGCAAGCACACCGGCAAGATCAGTGTTGTAGCCGTGCAGCGAGCCATCTTCCTGGCGAACGATTGTGTTGCACGCACCCACGCGCGCCGCCAGCGGATCGACCGAGTCAAGCAGCGGCAGCACGGTTTGCTTGAGGGGCATAGTAACGCCCGCGCCCCACAGCGGCAGCTCGCGGATGAAGCGAATCAGTTCAGCCGCATCGTCGGTAAGCAGCGGCAGCAGGACTGCATCGATGCCCTGGCTGGCGAAGGCAGTGTTTTGCATCAGTGGGGACAGGGATTGCGCGATCGGCTTACCTGCCACGCCAAAGACGCGGGTCGACGCATGGAGCTGGTCAACCCGGTAGAGCGAGCGCAGGGTCGCGGCGTTGACCTGGCCCGGTGCCGTGGGCTTGCCCTCGCTTGCCGATGCAAAGGTAAACAGCCCACCGGCGCGCGGCCCGAGGACGCGGCTCGGCAGGCCAGTCTCTCCCATGGCGATCGCAACCAGCGGGCAGCTGTGCTGCTGGCCCAGAAGGTTCAGCACGGCAAGATTCTCGCTGAGTCTGGTCGCGGTCGAGACGATCTTGATGATCTGTGGGCGATAGCGCTCGATCCGCGTCAGGATCGGGAGAAGGTCGCGTGTGCTGGTGTAGTCGTGATAGCTGACCAGGAGCGCAGCGCCGGACTCGGCGAGTGATGTACGCAGGGTGCGATGTTGATCAGGGCGCATCGCCTCTGCTGTTTCAAGCGCCAGGTCGACGATCCTGCAGCCCGCCTGCGCTGCCTGCTGCAGGATAGATAGCTCATCCTCAACGCTGCCGTCGAAGCTGCCGCCTGAGATGAGTCGGCGACACGTCGCGATGATTCGGGCTTCAGGAAACTCACGCTGAAGCATCGAGAGGAGAGGCAGCGAGGCGCCGGGATGCGGCAGGGAGTCAAGCCGAAGTTCGCACAGAGGCTCCTCCGTGAGCGCTGCCCGGGCGCGTGCGAGCAGTCGCTCCGGCGATTCGGCTGCAACAGCCACACAGATCTTCGAAGGCACGACGGTCGCCTGGCTGTCGGGGAAACGCAGCATGCGCGCGGTCATGCGCAGCACCGCTCGCATCTTTCTGCTGCGCCTACGTCGACGCTTCCCGCTCGTTGTCGCATGCTGCCTAGTCTACTGCGAGGCGGCCGCCCCGCAGGTCGCCGCAGGTCAGTGGCAAAAGCGCTGTATGGCCAGGAGCGGGGCCGCATGCGCGCGACTGGCTGCTTTGCTAGCCTAAGAAGACGAGGCACACATGACTGAGATGGGTAGTAGCTTTCGCCCCTGGATGGTAGCTGACGGGGCTGCGCTTGAAAGCTGGGTTGCCGAGGCACTGGCACGTCACCAGGCTGCGCTGGACGCGTTGATGGCAGAACAGGGTGAGCGCTCGCTCGAGAACACGTTGCGCCGCTACGACGATGCTGTCGCAGAGCTGGCCCAGGCTGGTTCGCTGCTGAACCTGCTTGACAGCGTGCACCCGGAGAAAGCAATCCGCGACACGGCGCAGGCCGAGATCCAGAAGGTGTCGCAGGCAGGCGTCGCGCTCGGGCTGAACCAGGATGTGTATCACGCACTGCAGGCCATGCCGCTTGAGGGCCTTGCTGAGACACGGGAAGACGCGGCGACGCGCCACTACGCCGAGCGCACGCTGCTGGGTTACCGGCTGGCGGGGGTGGATCGTGACGAGCTGACACGCAAGCGGCTGGCGGAGCTGCAGGAGAAGGCCACGCGGCTGTCACTGACCTTTGGACGAGCGGTGCAGGAGGGTGGCAAGCAGGTCATCGTCGACGCGGTCGAAGAGCTCGCAGGCCTGCCGGCGGACTTCATTGCCTCTCACCAGCCCGTGCTTGAGGGCGAGGGTGACTCGTCCCTGCATGGCAAGATCGTGCTCACCACCGAGTTCCCGGACTACCTGCCGGTGATGACCTTTGCAGAGAACGCGAGTCTGCGCCGCCGCATGCTGCTGGCCTACCAGACACGCGCGTACCCGGCCAACAAGCAGGTGCTGCTGGACCTGCTCGCGGTGCGGCGCGAGATTGCAGAACTGCTTGGCTTTGCAACCTGGGCAGACTACGCGACGGCAGACCAGATGATGGAGTCCTCGGAGAAGATGCAGGCCTTTCTCGATGAGCTGGAAGTAGCTACGCGTGAGGGCGCCGCGCGCGAGTATGCCGCGGTGCTCGCCTTCGCGCATGCATACTCGATCGAGCACGACCAGCCCTTTCCGGAAGCAATCGATGGGTCAAGCCGCGGCTACTGGCTCGAGCTCTACCGTCGCTCGGCGTTCTCGTTTGACTCGCAGTCGGTTCGGCCTTATTTCCCGTATCCGCAGGTGGAGCGTGGCGTGCTCGCATTGGTGGAGCAGCTCTTCCGCGTGCGCTTTGAGCGAGTCGCTGACGCTTCTGTCTGGCACTCTTCCGTGACGACCTATGACGTGTACGACGGTCTAAGCGGCGGGTCATGCAAGCTAGGCCGCTTCTATCTCGATATGCATCCGCGCGAGGGCAAGGATAAGTGGTTTTCCGCGCACCCACTTATCCCGGGGATCGCTGGGCGCCAGGTGCCAGAGGCTGCGTTGATCTGCAACTTCCCTGAGCCGAAGGCCGCCACCGGGACCAGCGAGGCGGACCCGGGGCTGATGCAGCACTCTGATGTCGTGACCTATCTGCACGAGTTCGGCCACCTGATGCACGCGATCCTCGGCGGACAACAGCGTTGGGCCGGCATCAGCGGCATTGCCACGGAAGGCGACTTTGTCGAGGTGCCGTCCCAGATGCTGGAGGAGTTCTTTCGCGATCCAAGGCTGCTGGCCGAGTTCGCGCACCACTACCAATCGGGCGAGCCGATCCCGGCCGAACTGGTCGAACGCATGAATCGCGCGGGAGCCTTTGGTCGAGCGGACTCGGTACGCACGCAGCTGTTCTACACCAGCTACTCGCTCGACACGCATCGCCTGGACCCATCGACGCTTGACCTCGACGCGCTTCTTATCGAGGACTATCAGCGCTTTTTGCCTTACACCTGGGTCGAAGGCAATCGCCTGTATGCCAGCTTCACGCACCTCACTGGCTACTCGTCGAACTACTACACCTACCTGTATGACAAGGTAATTGCGCTGGACTTCTTCAACTTGTTTCCACGCACCAACCTGCTTGATGAGGCGGTGGCAACGCGGTACCGCGAGACGGTGCTCGAGGCAGGCGGCGGACGGCCAGGCAAGGAGATCGTGCAGGAGTTCCTCAACCGCACGCAAAGTGCCGAGGCATTTTCCCGTTGGGTCGCGGAGGCGCAGGAGACGGAAGTGACTCCGGCGATTGTGTGAGTTACCCGGTTTACTTGGACACTCCTCTCCGAGTAAGCCGTCCGGTGCCGGCCCGAGTTACTCCAGGTGGTCATCAAGCATCATCTGGTGAAACTCGGGCAGGCCGCGAACGGACGCAAGCTCACGATCTTCCTTGAGGCGCTTGCGATCATTGAAGCCTGCGCCAAGCGCCTTGCGGAGGCAGGCCAGAGCTTCGTCCTGCTTCCCGGCGCTTGCATACATTTCAGCCATGTAAAAGTCGGTAGCCATGCGCTGCTCGCGCGTGGCGGGCTCTTCAATGGTTTGCCTGCGTGCATGGTTAAAGACCTCTGCATCGATCTGGTAGGCCTGCTGGTAGGCTTTCACGCCTTTCTTGTACTTCATCTCCGCAAAATAAAGCGTACCCAGGTTCGAGTAGGTGCTGGCAGCGCGAGGGTGATACTTCAGCGAGCGCTTGTAGGCTCTTTCCGCAGCCGCAAAGTCGCGCTTACCGTAATAAACGGCGCCCATGTTGTTGAACACCTCGGAGTAATGCGGGTCAAGGGCAACTGCCTTCTGGTAGGCCGACAAAGCCTGGTCAAGCGCAAAGAGATGATGATAGGCGATGCCGATCTTGTTCCAGATGACCGCGGTACGAGGTTCGACTTGCTGAAAGGTGGCAAGCGCCTCGGCATAGGACCCGCGCGCAAGCAACACGTCCCCGCGTATCTCGGCGGGCTGGGTTGAGTCGGGATTGCCGGCATGCGCGGTGGAAGCGCCGAGGCCATAGGTCGCTTCGCGCTGCGCACGTGCGGGGCAGGGCAGTGTTGCGATCAGGAGTGTAAACGAGCAGAGCAGGGGGCGGAGAAGCATAGGTCACCTCTCACCGTCCTTCCGTTTTAAATGTAAGTCCGGAGTTAGAGACTTACTCACCTAAGACGCTGCGCGTGTTCATCAACCCTTGTCAACCGGCTTGCCCACCGGAAGAAATCGAAAGGCACTATGCCCGTTTTTCTGCTGCGATCAAGAGCCGCCCTGGCTCAAGAACGGTGCCGGCCATCCACAGGATTTCGCCCCCGAACTCGAGCACGGGCCAGCTGGCTCGCTCCGCGGCGGGCACGCCGATCCGCTCCAGCACTTCTTTCACCTTCTTCGGTGCGCCGCGTGAATAGCGGAGCCGGACCAGGTCTCCTGGCCGCGCGGCCCGGAGCGTGGCTTGGAGCGTCGCTGTGGCTGCCTGCTCGTCGGTTTGCGCGCTAAAAGAACAGCGTAGACGCCAGCCAAAGCCCTCGCCCTCACCTGGGATTGTGATCGCCACCGCGGCCGGCTCCTCTCCCGAAGGAGCCGCGCGGTGAGCTGCAGGGCCAGGCCCCGGCCGTGCTGCAAAGACCAGGCGCAGCTCACGCGGGGTTCGCTCGACCCGCAGTTCGCCGGTAAGCTCTTCACGCTGTCCCTGGGCGCGCGGCGTCCCTCGCGGCGTTTCAGGCGGGTCAGTCAGCGCCAGCAGCCGGGCTGTCTGGTCAAAGTCAAGTGTGACGCCAAGCCGCGCAGCCGCTCCACGTAGCAGGCGCCGAATGAGCGCCGGGGGTTGGCCGCGCAGCCGCTCCACCTCGATAGCAAGGGTCTTCTCGCCGGGAAGTGTTGAGCTGGCGCGGCCGCCCCCTCGCACGGGCCGGCCAGGCAGCAGGAAGCCCGGAAGCAGCCGCGCGACCTCCGCATCCCAGTACGCCTCGTCCTCGCGCGCGAGAGCGGCCACCTGTGCCAACTGGTTTGCGACGTTTGGATTGTAGGTTTCAAGCTCGGGCAGCAGGCTGTGGCGGATCCGGTTGCGGGTGTAGGTCCTGTCGGCGTTGGTTGCATCCTCGCGCCAGGGCTCTCCGGCAGCGGTGAGCCAGGCAACAATCTGGGTCCGCGTCGCGCCCAGCAAAGGTCGCAGGATCAGACCGGAGGGACTATCCGGTGCACCGGCGGCAAGGACTGGATGTATGCCGCCCAGCCCTTCGGTCCAAGCGCCGCGGATCAGACGGTGCAGGACCGTCTCTGCCTGGTCGTTGAGGGTGTGCGCAGTTGCGACCGCGTCGCACGCCTTGTTGGCCAGCAGCTCGGCGAACCATTGGTAGCGCACCGTGCGCGCAGTCTCCTCCAGGCCTTTGCCACTCGCACGGGCGAGCGCCGGGGTGTCCGCTGCATGTTGAAGGAAGGCAAGCTCAAGCTGGCCCGCTAAAGCCTTGACGAAGGCCGCGTCCGCGTCCGCCTCGCTGCCACGGATGCCGTGGTGCACATGGGCGACCATCAACACCAGGCCCAGGCGAGATCGCTCTTCGGCAAGCAGGCGCAGCAGGGCCACCGAATCGGCGCCACCAGAGACTGCGACCGCAACCCGCATTCCGGGATAAAAGCGGGCCCGCAGCAGTGGGGGCGGTAGGGTGCGTAAGGTCTTCGCCGTTCGCGGTCGAGGGGGGAGTGGAGTAGGGGGCAAGCGGGTTCCTCGGTCACATAAGCAGGCCGCGCCTGGCTTGCGCCGGCCTGACGAAACGTGATCGTACCAAAACGGAGCGGCACGATGGTTACTGCTGCCTGCATCAAGCGCGGTTCCGCTTGCCGAGTGGGTTCAGGAGCAGGCTACAATGAGGGATACGACGGCTCAGGCTGCAGGCTCATAGAGTTTCTCCGCTTGGAGTGCGTCAAAGGCAAGGTACCGCATTGCTGCGACCTCGCCTGGTTCCGGGCGTCTAACCGTTTGGAGGCAGGGCACGCAGCAGTACCAGCAGTGCGCCGCGCTCCCGCCGAGAATCGAGGGTTTTTCTAGTGAATTCGACAGTCAAGACGATCATCTTCTGGGTCTTCATCTTCGCGTGCCTCATCTTGCTTTGGCAGGTCTTTCAGAAGGGGACAGGCTCCGGGCATGAGCAGGAGGTAGCCTGGTCGCAATTCCTGCAGGACGCCGAGGGCGGTCAGGTTAAGGAAGTGGTGGTCAGCGGCAACGAGGTCCATGGCGAGCTCAAGGCCGGCAACGCTGCATTCCATGTGCAGGTGCCCCCAACCTATGCGCACCTCTATGACGTTCTGGACCAGAACAAGGTCAAGGTCACCGTCAAGAATAACGATGGGAACTCCTGGCTTCCGATCCTGCTGAACTTCTCTCCGATTCTGATCATCGGCGCGCTGTGGTTCTTTATGCTGCGACAGATGCAGTCGGGGGGCAACAAGGCCATGTCCTTCGGCAAGAGCCGGGCACGCTTACTCTCGATGCAGCAGAAGAAGGTGACGTTTAAAGATGTTGCCGGTGTCGATGAGGCCAAGGAAGAGCTGAAGGAGATCATCGAGTTTCTGCGCGAGGCGCAGAAGTTTCAGAAGCTGGGCGGGCGCATCCCCAAGGGTGTACTGCTGGTGGGCCCTCCGGGCACCGGCAAGACCCTGCTGGCCCGCGCGGTTGCAGGCGAAGCGAACGTTCCCTTTTTCTCGATCTCAGGTTCGGACTTTGTCGAGATGTTTGTGGGCGTAGGCGCGAGCCGCGTGCGCGACCTGTTCGAGCAGGGCAAGAAGAACGCGCCTTGCATCATCTTTATTGATGAAATTGATGCTGTCGGTCGTCATCGTGGAGCGGGGCTTGGCGGCGGGCATGATGAGCGCGAGCAGACCCTGAACCAGCTATTGGTAGAGATGGATGGTTTCGAGTCAAACGACGGTGTGATTCTGGTCGCAGCTACCAACCGGCCCGACGTACTCGACCCGGCGCTGCTGCGCCCGGGCCGCTTCGACCGCCGCGTGATTGTTGGTCGCCCTGATGTACGTGGCCGCGAAGAAGTTCTACAGGTGCACGCGCGCAAGGTGCCAGTCGATGCTGATGTAGACCTCCGAGTGATGGCCCGTGGAACACCGGGCTTCTCAGGTGCTGACCTGGCCAACATGGTCAACGAAGCAGCGCTGAGTGCGGCGCGCGCTAACCGCAAGTCGGTGCTGATGATTGACTTCGAGTCAGCCAAGGACAAGGTGCTGATGGGTGCCGAGCGTAAGTCCATGCTGCTCTCGGACGAGGAAAAGCGGGTGACTGCCTACCACGAGGCTGGCCATGCTCTGGTTGCCGCCCTCCGAGCACATGCTGACCCGCTGCATAAGGTCACCATCATCCCTCGCGGGATGGCGCTGGGAGTCACGATGCAGCTGCCGGTGGACGACAAGCACACTGTCACGAAGGACTATCTTGAGACGCAGCTGGCCATCCTGATGGGCGGACGCATCGCCGAGGAGATCTTCCTCCACCAAATGACTACCGGTGCCGGCAACGATATCGAACGGGCAACCGAGCTTGCGCGCAAGATGGTATGCGAGTACGGCATGAGCCGCATGGGGCCGCTTACTTTCGGCAAGAAGGAAGAGCAGATCTTCCTTGGTCGCGAGATCGCGCAGCACCGGGACTTCTCAGAAGAGACTGCTCGGCAGATTGACGCTGAAGTCCGCAGCATGGTCGATGAAGCGTACAAGGCGGCCTACAGCATTCTTGAAAGCAAGCAGGACGCCATGCACCGCATGGCAACAGCTTTGCTCGAGCGGGAGACGCTGGATGCCAATGAGATTCGCATGATTCTTGAAGGGCAGGACCTGCCACCGGTCAAGCCATCGGGCGGAAGCGGTTCACCTGCGGTCGACGCAACGCAGCAGGTGTTAAAGCCTGAGCCGAAGCACGGCGGCGCGTTTCCTGAAGGAAGCCCCTCGCCGGCGTAACGGCTCCTGTCACGCAGCATGAAAAGGCAGCCTTCGGGCTGCCTTTTGTTTTCTGGGGGTAAGTGACCTCCCTCGCGCTCCCGCCTCACCTTGGTCTCGCTTGCGGAAGAAGGCGACAGCCTGACCTTGGAAGCAAAATCTGCGATTGTGCGGCTATGATGGGGCGCAGCAACGTCACTGGCGTCTTGCTCCCGGATCACAAACATGACTCTCGCGACACTCACGAAGCAACAACACAAAGCCCTTCTCAGCACACTTCAAGCCCGATTTGAGAACAACAGGCACCGGCATCAGGAGTTGGCGTGGCCTGTGATCGAAGCAATCCTCACGAAGAAGCATGGGGCAGCCTGGTCGCTCAGCGAGATGGAAAAGACGGGCGGAGAGCCCGACGTCATCGGACAGGACACGGAAACCGGCGCCTACCTTTTCGCAGACTGCTCTGCCGAGTCACCTGCGGGTCGAAGAGGCGCGTGTTACGACCGGAAATGTGAGGAGCAGCGCATCAAGGATGGCCTGCGCCCCGCAGGCAATGTGCTGGATATGGCGGCCGCGATGGGCGTCGAGCTTCTGAGCGAGGAGCAGTACAGGGGCTTACAGAATCTGGGCAGCTTTGACAGCAAAAGCCAGAGCTGGCCTAAGACCCCTGCCGACATCGCCAGGCTCGGAGGCGCCATCTTCGGCGATCGCCGTTTCGGACGAGTGTTTGTCTACCACAACACGCCACACAGCTTTTATCGCGCACGAGGGTACCGGGGACTAGTACGCCTGTAGAGCAGCCGTGACCGATGGAAAGTACGCCTCTGCCGGCACGAGATAGAGCTACATCCTTCGCGCGAACTGGCTTGATGGGCGAGTACTCGGCGGTTCTACTTTTTGCCTTCAAGTTTCTGCGAAGCGATCTGCGCCGCGGCCGAAGTCTTATCCTGATCCTTGATCTGGGCGTAGAGTTTGCGTGCTTCTTCCGGCTTGGTTCCTTCGTAGGTCTCGGCCAGCGCAAGCCTTGACATGCTTGCCGGCACGGTCAGGGTAGGCTTTGCGATGAGCTGCTGGTAAAGATCGATCGCCTGCTGCGGCCGATTTGTCTTGCGATACAGGCTGGCGAGCGCCATCTTCGCAAGCGAGCCTACGCCACTGTCGTGCCCGTCAGCAACCTTCTTCAGGTCCGACTCGGCCTCGGAGGTCTGGCCGAGATCCGCGGCTGTCAGCCCTGCAAAGTAACGTGCATTGGCTCCGGCAGCAAACCAGCTGTACTTGTCCGCTACCTGAGTGAAGAGGGAATGCGCGACCCTGGCGCGATCGGCGGCCGTGGCGTAGCTGGGCGTGCTGGGATCAACCGGCTGTCCGGGCTGACGAAGTGGCGCGTCGTAAACGTCCATCGCGTCTGAAAACGCGCCGTTCGCCTTGGCAGCGTTGTTGGTGATGTAGGTGCCAGCCACAATTGCGATCAAGATGACCACGGCTGCCAGAATCGAAAGCTGGATGATGCGGGCGCGGTTGGCGTCGAACCAGGAGAGAGCGGGTCCTGCGTTCGCACCACCGGCTTTGACAAAGCTGGACGGCTTTGCTGTTTGCTGTATTTGGGTATCCACTAGCTTCCTTGTACCGGCTCGTGATCAGAGCGGTGGGCGCCCCATGAGCGAGCGCAGCATGTCTCTTAGTCTACTGCATTGGCTGAGCGCGCTGCCGGGAGCGCTGATCCCGTCGCGCCTCCGCTCCATATCTCACCCGTTGCAGCTGCGGGTGATGCTAGCTGCGGCACCTTCGCGGCGTTGGCTGGGTCAGTCTTTCATGCGTCAAAGCCCGGCAGGATGAGAGTCGCTGATGGATGCTGAACAGGCCGATGTGGATTCGGCGCTGTTCCTTCGCTGAACGCTACGAGAAAGGGTTAGCCGGAGAGATTCGCCGCACAATCCAACCGGTTTACTCATTGACACAGGCCTGTTAGAACCAGCACCAGGCCTGGCTCGCGATCATCGTGGTCGTACCAAACCAGCGCGGGCAAGACCTTGTGGCGTCGTGCCCTTGTTTTAAGCCAGGGAGACTAGGGCAGATTTCGCTATGCTGCGCGCACCGGGTCGGCGATCTCGCCGTTTTCTATCTTCTCCTGGCAATCGATGCAGTTCGGCGTCCAGGGCAGAGCCTCGAGGCGCTTGGTGCCGATCATCTTGCCGCAGTGCAGGCACTCGCCAAAGCTGCCATCATCGATGCGCTGCAGCGCCGACCGAACCTGGGTCAGCTGCGAGTGGCCCTGGGTGCCCTGCAGGAAGAGCAACTCTTTTTGATAGGACTGCACGGCGTGGTCGGCTGCGTCCTGCAGGTCGTCCGCGCTGCTCTCGCGACCTTCCTTGACGGCGGTGACCATCGTCCGTTCGAGAAGCACCTGCTGCTGCAGCAGTTTCTCCCGCAGTTGGCTCAGGTCGCGTTCAACAACTTCAGGTGCGTTCTTCACGTTTGAGACTCCTCGGTTTCAGTCTGGGGAACAAAAGTACGGAGCGTCTGCGCAGTGTGCAGTTTGCTGGCGTGGAGTGTTGGACGCAAGAACACGAAAAAGATTTGTGTTCCTGCCGCGCTTTGTTGTCGCCACGCAGAAGTAGTTTCAGCGGGCCCAACTCGGCGCCCGTTTTGGAACTACTTGCCGCCTCTGGCTACTGCCGGTAGGCTAGAAGCCATGTACGACGACTTTCACGTAACCGACCGCTGGACCGGCGAAGACCTGCATTGCCGATGGAAAGCCAACATGGTCGCAATCGCGACCCGCCATGCCGATGCGGTCGACGTGCGCTTCGATATCAATGGCCGGCCCATGTGGATCGCCCTGCCATGCACGGCCTGGGTCGAGCACAAGCAGCGCACGGGTTACGTGATCACCGACATGTTGACGGCGCAGATAGCGGGCCGCTATTTAAAGCACGCAGTGGAGTCGGGCTACGATACAGGACGTGAAATCTACACGATGACGGTCGACGAGGTGCTGGCTCACCTTGAGTCCGTACTGAAGGAAGCCGGCCACACTGCCGACCTGCCGGTGCTCCCGGAGACCGGCGACGCGATCCCGCTGGCCTGAGCTCCCTACCCGGCGGAAGCGCCTGCTACCGCCGTGCGATCCGAACGGTCTGCAGTGTCTCCTCAATTCCCTCTGCATAGGGCGTCTTGTGGAGTCCACCAAGTGCGAGGCTGAGCGCCGCATCGTCCAGCAGGACCGGCGAGTCGAGCAAGTACTGCATCTCTCGCATCTCGCGCACGTACGGGTTCATCAGCGCAACGATGCGCATCTTCCAGGCCGGGGCGATCTCGTAGTTTACAGGCCGACCGGCTGCGGCAAAGATGGCATCGGCCATGGCCTTCTGAGTCGTGACCGCAACGCCCCCCAGGTTCCACGCCCGGCCGCACACCTCTGGCGTTTCAAGCATCGCCAGGATGGTCCGCGCAACATCTGGCACGTAGGCAAACTCGCGCGGCCTGTCGATTGGCGGCAGCAGTTGTGCATGGAGCCCATTTTTTGCGGCGCGGAAGGTACTCCAGAGATAGCTTGCCTCGACATAGGGGCCATAGAAGTCGGCTACGCGCAAGACGGTGGTCTCAAGGCCGCTCCGTGCATGTGCTGCCAGCACCAGTTGCTCCTGCTCGAGCCGGACGCGGCCCTTTGCCGTATGCGCGGCCAATGGGTGCGATTCGGCGATGCGCCCACTCTGCGGCAATCCGTAAGCCCAGGTAGACGAGACCAGTACCAGGCGCTTGAGCCCGCTGTTTGCAGCAGCATCGAGCACCATTCGGGTGAGTGCCAGGTGTTTCTCGAACTCCCACACGGGCATGCCTACCAGGTAGATGGCCGTGTCGATGCCCTGCAGTACAGCGGCGATAGAGCCCGGATCTGTGCTGTCCCAGAGGCAGGGCTCGGCCTGGGGATTGGGGGCGATGCGCACCTTCAAGCCAAGCTCGGATCGGCTGGTGGCACGATAGGTGCGGCCCTGCTCGCCAAGCTGCCCGCCAAGTGCGCGACCCAGCGAGCCGGTAGCGCCCAACAGTGCTATCGTCTCCATATCCCGAGTGTATGCTCGCCACAGTTGGCCGCTAGCAGGCCGCCGCCATGCTTGTTCATCAAGCTACTCATGCGCACCTGGAAGGGAGCACAAGTCATTGTTTGCCGCGCGCGTCACCATCGAAGTGCTATCAGCCGAAGGCGGCTTGCGGCCTGCTCCCATCCGCTGGATCGACAACTTTGCCATGCGCAACTTTACCAATGACGCTGTCTTCGACGACACGCTGCCTGTCGCGGACGGCCTGCTTGAAGTTGGCTTCCGCGTGCCATTCGAGCGGCTGGCCAACGCGATGGATGACTGGTTCCGCCGCAAGGGGTATCTCGCACCCGCCGAGCGGCTCGAGGTGCGGCTGCAGCCTGCTACCTGGCCGGCTCAGCCAAAGCCGTCGTCCTAAATTTGCGCACTGGCAAACGTTTGTCATATGAATGACATCCGAAGACCCAGCACCGAAGGAGAAAGCGCATGTTCCTGATTATTGGCATTGTTCTTGTATTGGCCTGGCTGGGCGGTTTCCTGGTCTTCCACACTGCAGGGCTCCTCATCCATCTGCTCCTGATCTTCGCCGTCATCTCCATCATCTTTCACTTTCTGCGCGGATCCTCCTCCTCCTCCGCTGTGTAAGCCGGTTTTAGAATGACAGAACGGCCGGAACCCTGGTGGGTTTCCGGCCGTTGTTCTTTGCAGAGGACGTACGTGCGGCGGTGCTACTCGCTGTAATGCAACAGGCTGAAGACGTCGTACTCCGGGAATTTCGCCCGACCCTTCAGGAAGTCAAGTTCAACGGCAAAGGCCAGTCCGGCAATCTCTCCGCCAAGCTGTTTGACCAGGCGGATCGTTGCCTCCATGGTTCCACCGGTGGCGAGCAGATCATCGACCAGCACAACCCTTTGCCCATGCTCGATGGCGTCGGCATGCAGTTCCAGCCGGTCGGAACCATACTCCAGGTCATAGGTCACGCTGATCGTCTTCGCGGGTAGCTTCCTGGGCTTGCGCACGGGCACAAAACCTGCGTTGAGGCGATAGGCCAGCGCTGGACCAAAGATAAACCCGCGCGCCTCGATGCCGAGCACAAGGTCGATATCCTTGCCGATGTAGTGGGCCGCCAATGCATCGATGAGCGCCGCAAAGCCGATCTGGTCCTTGAGCAGCGTGGTGATGTCATAGAAAAGAATGCCCGGCTTGGGAAAATCAGGCACGGTGCGGACAAGTGCCTTGAGTGGCTCGCAGTCGATAGCGGCATGTGAGATCTGGGTAGATGGCATCAGGTGTTACCAGGCTCCTTCAATGGTGAATGGTCCAAGTTTTGCCGCTTCGTCTTCGGCGAGCGGATGCTCATGGATGCGGTCCACCCGGCTGCCCCGCGAGCCGCGCTCGAGTGCCTGGCGCAGCTCGGCGAGCAAGTCGGGCGCTCCAGCGGCGACAACTTCGACGGCACCCTCTTCGGTGTTGCGCACCCAGCCTGCGAGGCCGAGACTGGCGGCCTCTCGCTGCACAAACCAGCGGAACCCGACGCCCTGGACCCGGCCCTGCACAAGGTAGTGGCTGATCATAGACAGGCTTGAGTGTTTCAGATCAAACAGGGAGGCGCAAGCCGAGCGGCCAGGGCTCTGGGACCTTGGCCGCGGCTGCTCTCAGAGCAGGGCAGCTAGGGCGCAGGTACCTCGAGCTCCGAGAGCGCCAGGCAGAGTGAGCGCACGGTGTTCTTGTCGCAGTTGTCACCAAAACTCTGCACCTTGGCCAACGCGCGGTCCAATGCCGACTTGAGCAGGTCATGCTTCTGCGGCCCGTACTTGCGCACGATACTGAGCAGTGCGACCGAGGCGTGGAAGAAGACAAAGGGCTGCTCGACCGCCATGCGATCCGCAAGCCAGTTGGTCCAGTCAGCGTTAGGAGCAAGCTGCAGGATGCAGATGGCCGCGAGCCGCTTGCCCGGCGAGTCTGTGTCTCCGGCAAACTCATCGAGAAACCCGTCTGCTGCGAGCGCAAGGGTGCGCATCTTGGCCGCTACGGCGTTCATGGCGCGGGTCCGCTCAGGACCGCCGTGCAGGGCGGCACGAGTGGATTCGTACTCCTTGGCGAAGCCGAGCATGCGCTGGCGGATGGATTCCTGGAGGTCCTGGCGGACAGAGCCCTGCGGAGCCTCGTCGACCAGGGTGCGCACCCGGGCGGCAGCCTGTACTTCACCCTGCGGGATCGGGGAGCCTATCTGTTGCTCTGAGACAGAGGGCTGGCGGCTGAGGGCCTCATGTGCCGTGGTCTCGAGCTGCTGCTGCACGTCGCGGTCAAACTCGATCTGCCAGATCTTGACCTTGCTCGATGAAGCGGCGATCCCGACCGCGGTTGCCATAAGTTGGCGGACAGGCTTGCGCATCCAGTAGAGCACGACGCCCACCAGCAGGGGCCATGCGATCGCTGACAGGATGGCCGCGATGCCGGTGAGCACGCCAGGCCGCCCAAGCGCCGGGATGCCTGCTGGTTCGTCAACAGCCGCGATCAGGAAGGCACACGGGAGCATCGTTTTATGATCCTTTGAAGGAAGGCGCAGGCAGGCTGCGTTTACTTGCTCAGGGACGAGCCGGAGCCATGCAAAATCCAGATACCAACCCAGATCAGTGCTCCAAGCAGGGCCAGCACAATGCCGATTGGCCAGAGGGCGTTGAACAGGGGCGCGACCGAAGTGTCAGGCGCGTAGCCAAGGCCGTGAGTGGCGAGTACGGAGATGCAGGCGGCGGCGCCGAGTACCAGCGCTAGGGTGCCCACCAGGCGAAGTCGTTGTAGGGGTGTGTGCCAGGCCATATTCACGTGATGGTAGCCGCAGCGCGTCAGCCAGGCAAGGTGACGGCGGATTGATGGCAGGCTGGCCGAGCATTACGGGGGAGTGTGCTGGGCGCAGCGCGTTGGTGCGGATGCTAGACCGTGGCGGTGGTGGCGGCAAACTTCTTCACCATGGCCAGGAGCAGCTTGCGATCGCTGTCGTTCAAGCTGGCCGAGTAGCGCCGGATCTGGGTCAGGAAGCGAAGCTCATCATCAGAGACCTTGGGGATCTCACTGTCAGCGCGCCTGGCGTTCTCAGAAAAGAACTGCGACAGGGGCAGCTCAAGCGCCTGCGCAATCTTGGTCAGCGTCTCGAGCGAGGGCACGGTGTGGCCGTTCTCAACACGTGACAGGTAGCAGCGGAGCAGGCCTGTCCGCTTCTCGATGTCACCCTGCGAGAGGCCTTTCTCCAGGCGAAAGCCGCGGATCGTTGATCCGATCTTCATACCCGTCGTAGAACCCGCTTCACGATATACAGGCTGCGGCGCGAGGTCTCGCGCGGTTGCCGATCCTGGAATCTCCTGCAGCATGTCCATGTATCCTCGCTGGTTTCAAGTCTCTTAAAGCGTCTTTGCTTGCAACATGGAACGCGCCGGTGTTGACGTTGTTGAAAAAGTAACACAGTCCATGCACGTGACGACTCAGGAATGCATCTACTTCAAGCACAATTTACAGAACAGCCATTCTGCACGAACAGGCTTGCCAGTTGTCTCAGGAGCACGAGCCCGATGAATGCTAGCGCGACAACAGGCGGGTGGAGACGGGCAGTGCGCCAGGCGGAGGCGATCCCCCGTTTGTGCGTGGTGCTTTTTACCGAGATCAACCGAACCCGGATCCCGTCGATCGGTGCGGCCGTGGCCTTTTTCATGCTGCTCTCGCTGGTCCCGCTCCTGATGGTCGCCTCCGCGCTGCTTGGCTCGCTGCACATTCCTAACCTCTTCCAGCAGCTTCTCGACATGATGTCCATGCTCGTGCCGCCCGACGCGATGGTCTTCGTCAAGGGTCTGCTGCAAAGCATCATTACGCCGCACGCCGGGCGCATTCTTTCCTTTGGCCTGCTTAGTTACCTCTGGGCGGCGAGCGGTACCTTTACCGCGCTGATAGACGCGCTCAATATTGCCTACGATGTGAAGGTGGCGCGACCCTGGTGGCGCGACAAGTTGCAGGCTCTGCTGCTTACCTTTACCAGCGGTGGCCTTGCGCTGGTGTCGCTGCTAAGCCTGCTGGCTGGCCCGCGTTTTGTGCACCTGCTCTCCTACTTGATCCCGATCCCTGACGTACTTACATTCCTCTGGCCGCCGGTGCGTGTAGCGCTCATGATCGGGACGTTCATCCTGGGCATCGTGCTGCTCTACTGGCTCGGCCCGAATATCAAGAGCACGATGCGGTCGTCCCTGCCTGGGGCGGCGCTCGCCGTAGGCATCTGGTTTGTGGGTTCAGTCGGCCTGAGCTACTACCTGGACCACCTGAGCAACTACAGCGCGACCTACGGCTCTCTCGGAGCGATCATCGGGCTTATGCTTTGGCTCTACCTGACGTCGATCTCCATCCTGGTGGGAGCGGAGTTGAACGCGGAACTGGCCAAGCAGCGGGAGCGCGCAGCCAAGGGCGCGGCGTTTGAACGCCCGGAAGCCGGACCAGCTGTCATGCAGCGAAATTCCGGCATTCCGGCGGCTTAGCTTGCTTCAAGGCAGCTGCCGCGACCAAGGGCATGGTCAGCCCATGTGCAGTCCGCCATTTACCTCAAGCACATGCCCGGTGATGTACCCTGCGCCCAATGATGCGAGGAAGCCAACCGCGTGCGCGACATCTGCGTCTGCCCCGGCTCGCCCCAGGGGCACGTGTGTCAGCATCGCGTCCCGCTGCTTCTGGTCCAGCACCTCGGTCATCGCTGTCTCGATGTAGCCAGGTGCCACCGCATTGACGGTGATGGTGCGGGAGCCTAGTTCACGTGCCATGGACTTGGTGAAGCCGATCAGCCCGGCCTTGCTCGCTGCATAGTTCGCCTGGCCGGCCTGGCCCATCTGTCCTACAACGCTGGTGATGTTGATGATCCGCCCCCAGCGCGCTTTGACCATGGGGCTGAGCAGTGACTGGGTGAGCAGAAAGGTGCCGGTCAGGTTGGTCGCGAGCACATCGTCCCAGTCAGCACGCTTCATGCGCATCAGCAGGCCGTCGCGCGTGATGCCGGCGTTGTTCACCAGCACATCGACGACACCGCGGCTGGCGAGTATCGCCTTCGCGCCAGACTTGATCGACTCTTCCTGGCCGATGTCGATCGCCTGGACGCTTGCCTGGCCGCCTGCTGCAGCAATCTCGGCCGCTACTGCCTCCAGCTTGTCTACGTTGCGTGCGGCGAGTACGACATGAGCACCATCGGCCGCCAGCCGCAGCGCGATGGCGCGACCAATACCCTGGGAGGCACCTGTAACCAGTGCGGTTTTGCCTGCCAGCGAGTGTAGGAGTGCTGCTGATCCATCTGCCAAGTGGCGCTCTCTTTCCTGCCCAGTGCTTAGGAACCCCGGGGACGCTTCAGTATATGAGAGTCGTGGAGCGCCGGGCGCCGCTGTTCGTCTTTCGTTGCTGTCCGCGGCAGACGCTCGAGCCGGGCGGGACGCCTACAGCGTTTCGCCGACCGCGGCTGGGACCACGCCCAGGCTCGAGCGCAGCGACGGGCTCTGCTCAAGCGACCAGATGTAGACCGTCAGCTCGCGCGAGTAGTGCAGCAGCGGCTGCGTCTGCGGCAGCGAGAGTCCGAAAGCCTGCGGCAGCTCGTTGACTTCGAATTCAGCCTCAGCCCGCTCCAGTGGCCAGGGCAGGTGGTGGATGCGCCCTCGCAGCAGCTTGCCCTGCCAGTCGGTGGTGTAAAGGCTGTAGCGGGCGGTGAGGAAGTGTTCGGCTGGGCCGTGCGCGACCTGGCCAAGCGAACGGTACCGCGCCCTGAACCTTGCCGGCCTTGCGCTTAGGAGCCGCGCGCTGGTGTAGGCTACCTCGCGATTAATCCCTGCGCCGTCTCCGTAGCTGACCTGCATCCGCGCCCAGTAATACGGCAGGTGGAAGCGTAGCCGTGCGACCGCCACAGCGAGCGGGTTGGTGGCGTCGAGCGAAAAGAAATACACGCCGCTCTGGTTGGTGTTGCGCTCGCGAACATAGGTGCGCAGGTTCAGCTCGGCGAACCGGTTTGCGCCGGGCATGCTTGGCAGCCCGCGAAGCTGGATCTGGTCCATGGTGAAGGGGACCACGCCCAGCCAGGCTGAGCCTTCGAATGTATCCGCGACCAGGCCCTCGGGCAGCAGGCGTTCGACCGCCGCTATCGGTACAGGCCAGTGGGCGAAGAGCAGGTCGTTCCAGCGCTGGCGCATCACCCATGGCGTGCCAGGCAGAGCCTCCGGCCGATGCGCAGTCGAGAGCAGGATGGAGTCTTCGCGATCGCGACGCCGCCAGACGGAGCGCGCGCTGGAAGAGCGCTCAAGCGTGTTCGTGGCCGTACCGTGGTCAGAGATGATGACGCGGCGAGGCCGCATCTCCTGCCGCGTGGTCACACGTTCTGATCCGGCTGGTATCTCCGCCGCTGCCTCGACCATACCCGTATTGTGCGACACCAGAGTCGAAAGCGGTAGTGACCGAGGAGTTAGCCTGGCTTGCACCTCAAAGCTTTGCACGGGTCGATGCTCTATCCTGAGAGCCTGATGGCTGACCCTGAGATGACCGAACCTGCTGCCGAGACACCCAGTCTGAGCCAGGCACCAGCGCAACTAGCTCCAGATGCCGGCGCGGTAGCTCCCTCTCGCAACGTGACTGAGGTCTTCGCCGTGCATGGCGCTGATCCCGAGGTGCTGGCCTACGCCATGGCCAAGTACTCCCGCTCTTCGCTGTCGATGAAGGAGTCGCTGAAGGAGATCAGCTCACAGCGAGCCGAGCAGTTTCTCAACACGTTCTACTTTCAGTACGGGCACAGGTCAATCGCCGACCTCGCCCACGTTGCCTTTGCAGTTGAGCGGCTCTCGCTCCTGGCGGCCATCGTGCTGGTCGATGAGCAGCGCTGGGATGGCCAGGAGCGCTCCACGCGCTACCAGGACTTTGAGACCGCGGGCTGGTATCTGCCTGCGTTCGCACCGGAGTCTGGCGCCGCCGAGCGTGACTTTACTGCGACCATCGAGAGCCTGTTTGCCGCCTACCGGGAGGTTTCAGACGGAGTGTTTGCCAGCCTCGCGAGCCGGGTGGAACGCCCCTCTGCCATGAAGCCGGAGGCCTACACGCGCACCCTGCGGGCGCGTGCCTTCGACGTGGCGCGCTACCTGCTGCCGCTCGCGACCAACACCTCGCTTGGACAGATCGTGAATGCGCGCACGCTGGAGACGCAGGTCTCGCGCCTGCTCTCGCATCCGCTTGCCGAAGTGCGGGAGCTCGGGGAGCGTCTCCGCGCGGCGGCGACTGGCGCGGCCTGGGATCCGCGCGGGGAGGCCTTGGCGCAGCTTGCCGGTGAGATGGCGGAGCGAGACTCGGCCCTGGGCGCGCGTGCCGAGGAGCTGCTGGTACGCCAGGTGCGGGTTGCGCCCACTCTGGTCAAGTATGCCGTACCGAATGAGTACGCGATCAAGACAGCGGCGTCGCTTGCACAGGCCGCGGGAGAGCTGATGGCCGGGGTGGCTATAGCGGCGGCGCCGCTGGTCGATCTGGTTAGTGGTGAGGTCGATGGCCGGGCTGGGGGGAAGGCCAGCGGGCAGGATTCGCTTGAGGTCGACCTCGCGACGAGCCTGCTTTACTCGGCCTGCCACTATTCCTACCGTCAGCTTCGCGACCAGGTAGGTGCCCTGGACGCGCACCGCCGCGAGGAGATCATCGATCTGAGCGTGCGGGATCGAGGTCGCCACGACGAGCTGCTGCGCCCCTTTGCGGCCGGCCAGGGGCTGCGCTTTGACATCCTGATGGATGTTGGTGGCTTTCGCGACATGCATCGCCACCGCCGTTGCGTGCAGCTGATCCAGGACTTTACGCCGATCCACGGGTACGAGACGCCTGAGGGGCTTGAAGACAGCGGGCTGGCTGGGAGCTATGTCAAGGCAATGGACCAGGCTCACGCAGCGGCCGCACGCCTTGAGGCACCAGGCGCAGGACGCGGCAAGGAAGAAGCCGCCGGGCAGTACCTCCTGCCGCTTGGCACGCGTGTACGGGCGTTGTTCAAGATGGACTTTGCCGAGGCGCTTTATATCGCCGAACTGCGGTCCGCCCCGCAGGGGCATTTCTCCTACCGGCGTGTAGCGTGGGAGATGTACCAGGCCGTCGCCAGGCAACATCCAGCGCTGGCACGCTACTTTCGTGTGACCGACGTTGCTGAGGAAATCGACCTTCTGCGGCGATGAGGCACGGCCTTTCATCGCGCTGGGACCTGTTCTCGCGTCACCGCTGCAATCATCCTGGGCGCAAGCTTCATCCTGAGCGGAAGCGAGGGATCTGCGGTTGCACTGTACCGGCGCTGCAGCCACAATCACCGACACCGCAGATGCTTCGCTACGCTCAGCCTGACAACACTCGGATGTGGAGGGACGGGAGGAACGATCGTGGTTTAGGACCCATGTTCCCCTATGGATAGGCAGTCACTTTCCGCTCAGCCGGAGTTGGTGCCCTCAAATCATCGTCGCAAGTCAAAGATGACCTTGGTGTTCCCTTCTTTGTCTTTTCTTCGCCTAAAAGCTGGTGCAAGTGTTAGCATTTTCTAAGCTCCTGTATTGGAATGGGTCATAGCCGCAGCACTCTGCTGCACACCCTCCCCGAGCACCAGGAAAGATTGGAGAACCACGTGGCAGACGAACGTTCCCGCGCGATTGAGGCAGCACTCTTAGGGCTCGATAAGCAGTTTGGTAAGGGCTCGGTGATGCGCCTCGGCAGCAAGGAGACGTTGCCGATCGCGTCGATCTCGACAGGCTCGATCTCGTTTGACGCCGCGCTGGGTATCGGCGGCGTGCCACGCGGACGCGTGATTGAAATCTTCGGCCCGGAGTCTTCTGGCAAGACCACGATTACGCTTCAGATCATTGCCGAGGCGCAGAAACTTGGCGGCCTCGCGGCGTTCGTCGATGCAGAGCACGCGCTCGATCCGATCTACGCCAAGAAGCTGGGCGTCGATACCGACAACCTGCTCGTTTCGCAGCCGGACTACGGGGAGCAGGCGCTCGAGATCACCGAAGCTCTCGTACGCTCGGGCGCGGTCGATGTGCTGGTGGTCGACTCGGTTGCGGCGCTGGTGCCCAAGGCTGAACTTGATGGAGAGATGGGCGACTCGCACATGGGCTTGCAGGCCCGCCTGATGTCACAGGCACTGCGCAAGCTGACGGGAACGGTATCGAAATCGCGGACCTGCCTGATCTTCATCAACCAGATACGCGAGAAGATCGGCGTCATGTTTGGCAATCCCGAGACGACCACTGGCGGCAAGGCGCTCAAGTTCTACGCCTCGGTCCGCATCGACATCCGCCGCATTGCTGCGGTCAAGGAGGGCGATCAGGTCGTCGGGTCCCGGACCAAGGTCAAGATCGTCAAGAACAAGGTCGCCGCACCCTTCCGCGAGGCGGAGTTTGACATTCTTTACGGTGAGGGTATCTCGCGTGAAGGCGATGTGCTCGACCTTGCAGTCACGCATAACATCGTCGACAAGTCAGGCGCCTGGTACAGCTACTCGGGCGACCGGATTGGCCAGGGCCGTGAGAATGTTCGGCAGTTCTTCAAGGACAACAAGGATGTCTTTGGCCGTGTCGATACACAGCTCCGGCAAAAGCTGGGCATCGCTCCCGGCGCCCTCCCCGCCGCCGAAGTTCCAGCGGCACCGGTGAACGGCGCCATCCTGGCCCAGGAAACCGTGCGCGCGCCTCGCCGCCAGTAAAGAGTTAAAGGCAGACCGCCTTCCCGACTGGCGTTATCTGCAGTCGAGGCCACTGCCACTGCGTGACAAGAGCAACCTGCTTCCTTAGGTCCTCGGGAAGCTGGTTGCTCTTGTGCGCCCAGGGCGCGGTAGAACCCCACGAAGTGGGCGCCAATTCACCTTCTCTGTCGTACCCGGTGACCCCTGGATCGAGCAGCCAGGCAGGGAAGTGGATTCTAGCTCAGGCGATCTTGTCTCTGGCGGTTTGCTACACTCGAGGTGCTTGCACACAGTCACGGCAATCTATCCCGGCAGCTTTGATCCGGTAACGAATGGTCACCTGGACCTGATCGATCGTGGAGCGAAGCTCTTCGATCAGCTCGTGATTGGCGTGCTGAACAATGCAGCCAAGAACCCGCTTTTCTCGATCGATGAGCGAGTGGAGATGCTGCGCGAGGGTACGGCCGGCCACGCAAATGTTGAGGTCGCCACCTTTGACGGGCTACTGGTTGATTTTGCGCGCCAGAGGGGTGCGCGAGCGGTACTTCGCGGCATCCGGGCCATCTCCGACTACGAGTATGAGCTACAGATGGCGATGCTTAACCGCCGGCTCAACCCAGATGTCGAGACGATCTTTCTGATGCCCGACGCTCGCTACTCCTTTGTCAGTTCACGCCTGGTGAAAGAAGCGGCACGCCTTGGCGGGTCGGTCGAGGGCCTCGTGCCTGAACTGGTCATCCGGCGGCTTCGCGCCAGGCTGGATCGACGCTAGCACCGGCAGCCCCGTCGTACTGGCTCGCACCGCGTGCCCCTTCATACAGCCGAACTGCTGAGGTCAACCGCCCCGGTGGGCTTGTTCCTGACCCCGATCCAATTCAAAAGTGGAGTCGTCGCGATCGTGGTTACCAGCGCCATGACCACCAGCATGGTGAACAGCGTGGGCGAGAACGCGCCCACGTTGTAGGCGATGTTGAGCACGATCAACTCGACCAGTCCGCGCGTGTTGAGCAGCGCCCCGAGCGCAGCGGCACTACGCCAGCTTTGACCGGACCAGCGTGCTGCCAGGACCGCGCCACCCATCTTGCCGGAGACCGCGGCGACCAGCACGACGGCAGTCCACAGCCACATGCTGGCGTCGTTGAGCAGGTCGAGCCGGGTCCGCAGGCCGGTAAGCGCGAAGAAGAGCGGCAGCAGCAGCACAGAGGTAATCATGTCCAGCCGATTGCGAATGGCATGCTGCCAGTGCTCGACGCGTGGGAAGCAGACGCCTGCGATGAAGGCGCCGAAGAGCGGATGCACGCCGGCCCACTCGGTTACGGCTGCCGAGGCAAGCGTGCCGGCGACCACAACCCCGAGCAGTTCAATCGAGAGATCAGGCTGACGGCGCCGCTTGACGACCTGGGCGGCAAGTGGCCGCACAACGCCCAGCATGACAGCCAGGTAGGCGAGCAGGCTGCCAAAGCGGATCCACAGGGAAGCGGAGCTTCCGTTGACGTCGACCAGGGTGAGCGTAACTGCAAGCAACAACCAGGCGACCACGTCATCGACAGCCGCGCAGAGGATCGCGGTGGTGCCGAGTGGCGTGCCCTGCAGCCCCCGCTCTTCAATGATGCGGGCAAGCACCGGGAAGGCTGTGATGCTCATCGAGATGCCGAGAAAAAGGACGAAAGGCGTGCTGCCGATGCCATGCGGCGCAAAGCGCGTCCTCAACGAGTGTGCCAGCAGCGCCGCAGCGAGGAAGGGAATCGCGATGCTTGTGCCGCTTGAAAGAACCGCTAGCACCCGCTGGCGGTAGAGCTGCGCATAATCCAGTTCCATCCCGATCAGGAACAGGAACAGGATCAGCCCAACGGTTGAGAGCATCTCCATGGCGTGAAGCGATGCGGCAGGGAAGAGGACCTGCGAGGCATGCGGCCACACCCGCCCCAGCACGGAGGGGCCGAGCAGGATGCCGCCGATAATTTCGCCAATGACCCGTGCCTGGCCCAGGCGGCGCGCCATCCATCCGCACGCGACTGTGACTGCAAGTACAAGCGACATCTGCATCAGCAACAGGGTCATGGGCGGGTGCTGTTCCTGTCTGACTCGCGGGCGTGTCCTGGCATCCCCTACGTGTACCAGAACGAGGGCAGTTCTCCAAGCCGAGCAACGCTGCGCTGGGCCATCGACCATGCGCCAACGGGAGCACCAGACTACGGACCAGCGCCCGTTCGCGGTAGGAGCTGACGCCCGGTTTACGAACGCAGCTTCCACAGGATCTGCCTCAGAAAGCCGGTCCAATGCTCCGCATCGCCCGCGGGAATGCCAAGCCGGCGCGCGAGGATGCGCAGCTGCCGTGCGCGGTGACGCGTGTGCATGGCAGGGTAACCGCTGGCGAGCAAGGTTTCCTCAAAGAGGCTGGTGAGGCGGTCAAGCTCGCCGGCCGCGGGTGGTCGGCGGGCGCGCAGATCTTTCGGATGCGGCGCAGCCTCCAGCTCACCGGTGAGCGGCACGCGCGCGAGCTCCCACAGGCAGACGGCCGCGGCCTGCCCGAGGTTCATCGACGCATGCTCCTCGCGCGTGGGAATCCGCACCAGGGCGTGGCAGTGGCTCATGTCGTCATTGGAGAGACCAAACTTCTCCGATCCAAAGAGCAGCGCCACGCGCTCTCCGGCTGACATGGCGGCGCGCATGCGTGCTGCTGACTGCTCGAGCCGTTCATAGGGCTGGTCGAAGTCGCGCCCGACCGCGCCCGTAGTGCCGACGACGAGCGTGCAGTCGGCGACGGCTTCAGCAAGCGTGTCGAAATCGCGAGCGCTTTGCAGCAGCTCGGCAGAGGGGCCGACCGCGGAGGTAGCCTTGCGGAAATCCTTGTAGTAGATAGCGGCGACGCGCAGGTCGACACAGCCAAAGTTGGACATGGCGCGCGCGACCGCGCCGATGTTCAGCGTGTTGCGCGGCGAAACGAGGACGACGGTTAGGCGAGACGTGTCGAGTGTCTGCAAGCAAGTAGTGTACGAGGTGCCTGGTTTGGCCGATGTTGGTACTTACGTGCAGAGCTGGCGCAGCAAACCGGGCGGGAAGATCGTCTGTAGAGTAGACCGAGTAACCTGGTCAGAGATAGGGAGCAAGGATGAAAGGTAGCACCAGGGGGCGCGTGCTCCTTTGCCTCTGCGTCCTGGCAAGTGCAGGACCCGCGCTTGCACAGCAGGGTTCGGCCGCGTCTGCGCGGCCGGGGGCTCCGATGCAGTCGAGCGAGATACATGCGGCCTCCGCGGTACGTGGCACGGTCACCGACGTGAGCGGGGGCGTGGTGCCGGGCGCAGCGATCGTACTGGTGGAGATGCAGTCAGGCGCAACGAGCAATGCTGTCTCAGATAGCAGCGGTTTCTTCAGCTTCGCCGGTGTCTCCCAAGGAACGTACAGGATTACGATTACGGCGAGAGGCTTCGCGACCTGGGTGCAGAGCGATATTCCAGTCGAGGCTGGAGTAGACCAGGACCTGTCGCACATCGTGTTGCCGGTGGCGACTGCCACCACCGACGTACAGGTGTTGTATACGCAGCACGAATTAGCAGAGCAGCAGTTACAAATCGAAGAGAAGCAGCGCGTGCTGGCAATCATCCCGAACTTCTACTCGAGCTACAACTGGCATGCGCCCCCGCTGAGCGTTGGGCAGAAGATGCGGCTGGCGTTCAAGTCAGGTACAGACCCGGTAGCATTCCTGGGCGCCGGGTTCGCGGCCGGGGTAGAGCAGGGACAAGACAGCTTTCCAGGTTACGGGCAGGGCGCGGCCGGGTACGGCAAGCGCTACGGCGCAGCGTATGCCGATGGTCTGATTGGAAGCGTTGTCGGCGGCGGGTTATTGCCATCGCTGTTCCACCAGGACCCGCGCTTTTTCTACAAGGCTGACGGTACTGTCAGGCAGCGGGCGCTGTACGCGATCGCAACGGCAGTGATCCGGCGAGGGGACAATGGCAAGTGGCAGCCGGATTATTCCGGCATTCTTGGAAACATTGCCTCGGGAGGAATCTCAAACCTCTACTATCCTGCATCGGATCGAGGAGCCGGGCTGGTGTTTGAGAATGCCGCCATCGGCACGGCGTTTGGAACTATCGGTGCGCTGATGCTGGAGTTTGTCGTGCCGTGGCTCACAACAGGCGGTCCGCATAAAGCTCACCCTTAGGTTCGTGCTCCGCGAGGGCGGGTGTAGTCGGCAGAGGGAGCGTCGGATGATCGAGTATTTTAAACAAGGAATGGTTGGGTGCCAGCAGCTCAAGGCGTAGGAGATGCCGTGAACAGTAGCAACTCCACTCGCGCAAGTATCGCAGGATACCGAAGCCTCAGCCGCCGAACCCATCGCCTCCGGCACCGCCTCCCGCAAAGAAGTAATTCTTTAAGCCGATGCGCGGCGTTCCGCGGTGCGATCGCTCCCGCCAAGGCGCACGCTGATCAGCTTTGAGACGCCAGGCTCCTGCATGGTGACGCCGTAGATCATGTCAGCGGCACTCATCATGCGCTTGGAATGAGTGACCATGACGAACTGCGTGTCGCGGGCCATCGAGCGCAGCAGGTCTGCGAGCCGGCCAACGTTGGCCTCATCAAGCGGCGCATCGACTTCGTCAAGCACGCAAAAGGGAGCGGGCTGAAACTCGAAGATGCCCATCAGCAACGAGAGCGCGGTAAGCGCTTTTTCCCCGCCTGAGAGCAGGAAGACGTTCTGAAGTTTTTTGCCCGGCGGCGAGGCAACGATATCAATGCCCGAGTCAGCCGAGTTCTCTTCATCGGTAAGCCGCATCAGCGCCTGGCCGCCGCCAAATAGGCGCGAGAACATGGCGGCAAAGTTGCGATTGATCTTCTCAAACGCCTCGTTGAACTTGGTACGCGAGATGCCATCCAGTTCTTTGATCGTCGCGTGCGTGTTCTCAATCGAGTCCAGCAGGTCCTTGCGTTGCGTCTCGAGGAAGCCGTGGCGCTGCTCGGTTTCGCGATACTCCTCGAGCGCCATCATGTTGACCGGGCCCATGGCCTCGAGCTTGGACCTGAGCTCACGGCAGGTCCTGTCTTCTTCTGCAAGCGCGTCTCCCTCAATCCGTGTTAGCAGCGTGTCTTCGCGAAGTGAAGACGCTTCCACACTGAGGTCGGCTACACACTGCGCCGCAACGTGCTCGAGCTCGGCGGCCAGGCGAGCAGATGCAGTGGAGCGCTGGGCTCTCTGCTCGCGCTCGCGTTCGCCCTCGGCACGCAGCGACTTGAGCAGGGCTTCAAGCTCGCCCAGGCGCGAGCGGAGTGCGTTTGCTTCCTCAGCCAACCCGACGACCTGCTGCTGGGCTTCGTCGCGCAGCAGCTTCAACTCGATCTGTCGAGCCGCAAGCTGCTCGTTTTCAGCCACGCGCTGCGCCTGTTCTGCCTGCGCCGCGGCAAGTTGTTGGTCCAGCTGCGAGATGCGCCGCTCAAGGTCGTCAAACATGCGATCGATGCGCTGGAAGCTCTGCTCCGCGCCGCGGCGGCGCTCTTCCAGCCCAGCCAGCTGCGCGGATACCTCCGCTGCGGCAAGCTGTGCCTGCTCGCGTGAGGCGCGCCCCTGCTCTACAGCCGCCTGCAGCTCTAAAAGGGTCGCTTCCGCTGTCGCGTGCTGCGTGTCGAGTGCGGCTGCTTCCTCGCGCTTGCGGGTGATAAGCGCATCGCGCTCGTCGCGTTGCGTGCGGTTGCGCTCTGCCTGCAAGGTCCAGTCTTGCAGCCGTCGCTCCAGCCGCTGTACCTCGTTGTCCATCTGCCGCAGGGCCGCACTCTGGTTGGCGCTCTCACGCTCTGCGTGGCGACGCTCCTCGCTGCGAAGGTCGATCTGGCGCGTCAGGTCCTGCAATTGGTGGTGCAGGGTCGCAGCGCGAGTTTCGGCCTCGGCCAGCGCGGTGTCCGCACTCTCCAGTTTGGCTTGCGCCTCGCGCAGTTCGCGCTTAAGGGCCAGCGGGCCTTCGGCGCGAGGCTTTCCACCCGTGACAGTTACATTATGGAAGCACTCACCGCTCGGCGAAAGGAAGAACGCGTCGGGGTTCTCGAGCGCAAGCGTGCGTGCGGTCTCAGCGTCAGGGGCGACATAGCCGTCGCGAAGCTTGGGCAGGATCACTTCGAGTGACTTGCCAAACCCGTCAAGCACGCGGATGCAGTCCTTGAGACCGACCACCCCCTGGGCCGCTCCGTGCGTCGCACCCTGGCCAGCTGCAAAGGAAAACTTGGCCTGCGCGTCGTCAGGGTGCACCAGGAACGTGGCTCGCCCATCGACGTCGCCCTTCAGCAGACGCATGCCCTCGTGTGCCGCATCCCAGCTCTTCACTACGATGTAATTCAGCTCATCGCGGAGGAACTCATCGACCACGCTCTCGTACTGCTCGCCTACTTCGAGAAAGTCCGCCAGTGTGCCGACCGGCTTCAGTCCGCCGCCGAGTGAGTTTGCGCGAAAGAGCTTGCGTACTGTGTCGGTCGAGTAGCTGTGCTCGCGGAGCAGCGCGTCGAGCGAATTGCGTCGGCCAGTCAGGATCGCCTTCTCTGAGCGGAGATGGTCCCCGCGGCGACGGGTTTCTGTCTCCTCTGTGCGCCTGGCGGTTACCAGTGTGCGCAGCTGCGCCATCTCGGCTTCGAGTCGCGTGAGGGTTTCGCTGGCGGACTCAAAACGCATCGACACCTGTCCGCGCTCCGAGCCCAGGGCCTCCAGGTCGCGCCGCGCGGCGGCTGTTTCCGTGGCGAGGCGCTCGGCGTCGCGCTCCAGGGCGGCGAGTGCTTCCTCGGCCTGCGCGGTCTGGTTGCGAGCCTGCCCAGCCTGAGAGAGCAGGTGCATGGCCTGACGCCGGGCCGCTTCGACGCGCTGCTCGGCTGCTACTACCTGGGCTGCCGCATCCCGTGCCGCGGCCTGGCGCGCTTGCGCCTGCTCGCGAAAGCTTGCCGCCTCGGCAGCAGCCGTCGCCATAAAGCTGCGCTGCTGTTCGCGTTCCAGGGTCAGCGCATCCACCTGCTGGCGAGACTGCTCGCGCTCGGCTGCGCCGGCTGCCGCACGCGCGGCGAGATCGGCGATGCGTTCCTCGTTGCTGTGCTGGCGGGTGCGCGCGCGCTCCAGTTCGACAGCGCTTTCGTTCGCGCTGGCAGAGGCAGCCCTGGCCTGGCTGTCGATCTCGTAGCCGCGCGTCTGCCCGGCGGAATACTCCGCCTGCAGCGTTTCCGCCTGGGTAGCACGCTGTTCGATCGTGCCAGTCAGGGCAGAGATCTCCGACTCGAGCCGGGACTGCTCGGCGTCCATCTGGGCGATTCTGCTCGCGAGCACAATGCGCAGGCGCGCACGCAGTTCATCGCGGAGGGCGCCGTAGCGCTCGGCCTTGGCGGCCTGGCGCTTAAGCGAGCCCATCTGGCGCGTGATCTCCTCGAAGATATCGTTGACACGCGCAAGGTTCTGCTTGGCCTGCTCGAGGCGCAGCTCGGCAAGACGCTTCTTGGTTTTGAAGCCGGTAATGCCCGCGGCTTCCTCGATGATGGCACGTCGGTCGTGGGGCTTGGAGCTGAGCAGCTGCCCGATCCGCTCCTGGCCGATGATCGCGTACGACTCACCACCGAGGCCGGTGCCGGTGAAGATGTCATGGATATCGCGGAGACGGCAGAGCTTGCCGTTCAGCAGGTACTCGGAGTCACCCGAACGAAAAAGGCGGCGGGTCACGATAATCTCGCCATGCTGGGGGGTCTTCTGGAACTTGCGCCGGCGAATCTTGAGGATGATCGCATTGTCGGCCGCGCTGCTGGCGGCTGAGTCCTCTGCCTGGCTACCTTCAGCCGAGCCCTCAACCGACGCCTCTGGAGCTCCGCCGATCACCTGCCCCGGCTGTGATTCGGCGATGATCTGCTCGGCTTCTTCTGCTTTCTCGGCGCGCAGCTTTTCTTCATTCCAGTCCGTTTCGTGATCGCTGATGACGATCTCGGGCTCGGCCAGCAGCGAGTCACCACGGGGCCCGACGTAAGCTTCCGGATCAATGAGTGTGATCGACACCTCGGCCATGCCCAGCGGGCGTCGTTCGCGGGTGCCTGCAAAGATCACGTCTTCCATCTTGCCGCCGCGCAGCGTCTTGGCACTCTGCTCGCCCAGCACCCAGGTCACGCCGTCCAGGATGTTGGACTTGCCGCAGCCATTGGGACCAACGACGACAGCGATGCCGTTGCCGGGCAAAGAGACTTCAGTCTTGTCACAGAAGGACTTGAAGCCGAGTATCTGAATTTTCTTCAGCTTGAGCAACGTGCTCGTTCCTCCAGGAGAGACCGCTCTTGTGGTCACTCTATGCGTCCATGTGGATCGAATCAACATGACGCACACAAGCTGGTGTGGATAAGGAGGCCCGAACCAGTACCGTGCGTGCGTGTCCCTGGACGGGGCGCAAGCAGCACCTGCATCCCCGCGAGATCGCGTGCTGCGGGAACGTGAGCTATGCGTCCTGCGCATCAGGAGCAAGTATCCTCGGCAATCCAACGGGCAAAACCAGAGCCCGCTGCATCTGACGAATGACATGGCCGCCATGGTAGAGCTTCAGTCGATACGAAGGTTGGAGACGTGGCAGGCGGCCGTCCACGCCTACAAGGGTGTTGCAAAACAAGCTGCGCTGCTTGCGCTCGCTGTCCTTGCGACCGCGCAGTTCATCGGCGCATACCTCTTCCTCGAATTCCCTTACGTCGACCTCTACCGCTTTGAGCGGGGCTACGAGCGGCTGCCCTTCCAGACCAGGCTTTTGCTGGCGCCACTTTACCGCTGGGCCAACCAATCCCCGTTCATGGTTTCCTACGCCAGGCAGCTTGCTCGAAATACCTACTTTTTCCCGCGCGGCATCTACGCTGAAGACGTGATCCAGTTTTATCTCGATATCGCCTGCGTCTTGTTCGCGGGCTGGGTCGCGACGCGCCTCTACCGGGCAGCCAGCAGCCGGCACCTGCTGCAGCCGCTCGTCTTTCCGCTCTTCCTCGCGCTTTGCGTGGCGGTCTACATCCTGCACACGGTGCAGAACTTTCGCTACGTCTATGACATGCCGAGCCTGGCCTTTTTCGCAGCGGGCTTTTACCTGATCTACTTTCGCAAGCCTGTCGCCTGGTTTGTCGCCCTGTTTGCCGTGGCAACCTTAAACCGGGAGACGACGCTTCTGCTTCTGCCATTCTTCGCGGCTTCTGAGGCGATGGAGACGGGTCGTTTCCGCTGGCAGGCGCTGTTCTCGGCGCGCACACTGGGCGTGCTGCTGCCGCTGGTTTTCTATTGGGCGCTGTGGCACCACATCGTCTTCTCGATCTTCGCGCACAATGTGTCGGAGTACTATCCGCGCATTCCTTTCAACCTGCGCAGCTTTGTGCGGCTTCGCTATCTTCCCCAGCTTGCAAGCTGCCTGGGATTTCTGGGCCCGTTTCTTTTCCTCGGGCGCCGCTTGGTAGCCGATCGTCAGTTCCGGGCCTGGGTCTGGTGCCTGCCTGTTTGGTACGGGTTTATGTTCACCTGGGCGATCCTGGTCGAGACGCGCGTCTTTGGTGAGTTGCTGCCCTTTGTCACCGCCTACACGGCTGTGCTTGCAGAGGAGTGGCTGGCCCAGCGCATGCAGGGGGCGGGCGCCGGCTTGCACGGAAGCGCCCCGCGAACAGCCCTGGTAAGTCGCCGGGCCGCCTAGGCCGGTTGCGAATCAGGACTTCTGCGTGGGTCGCAGCAGCACCTCGCTGACAAAGGATTGCGGAGCCTGCGTCACGAGCATCTCGACCACATGCGCCACATCGTCCGGCTGGAGCTTCCGTGCCTGATTCCCACCGCTGCCGCCGCCAAAGCCTGTATTCACAGAGCCTGGCGCGATGACGGAGACCCGTATGCCATGGGGGCGCAACTCCTCGGCGACAGAGTAGGTAAGTCCGTTGAGCCCCCACTTCGAGGCAGCGTAGGCAGCACCATTTGCCAGCGGGTTGTGCCCGGCAAGCGAGCTGATATTGAGGATGTGCCCACTTTTTGCGGCGATCATCATGGGCGCGAAGGCGCGAATGAGCAGGTAGGGCGCGCGGAGGTTGGTCTGGAAGACATCCTGCCAGTCTTCAGGCGGCAACTCGTGGAGCGGCTTGCCGATCCTGCTGATCCCGGCATTGTTCACCAGGATGTCGCAGCGTCCATGGGCGGCGCGAACGCCCTCGCCAAACGACCGGATCTCCTCCGGCGAGCGAAGGTCGAGCGCAACCGTTTCCGCGGTCCCACCTGACTGCTCGATGCTCGCGCGAACCTGGTCAAGCCGGGCGCCATCGCGCGCCAGCAGCATGACGTGTGCTCCGAGCGACGCGAGACGAAGGCTGACTGCTTCGCCGATGCCGCGGGCGGCGCCGGTGACTACTGCTACTTGTCCACTGAGGATTGCCATGGTGAAGAGATGCCTGGCCATCCGGCGGTGTCTCCTCTTGCGGCTCATGAGCCTGGCCCGCTCGCGCCT
>CAZZYO010000030.1:0-34809 GCA_964658255.1 Candidatus Babeliales bacterium | reverse complement strand
TACGCTGAATTGGCTCTGGACGAGTGACAGGTTGATTGGTTGGGCGAGCCTGCTGCTGGGGCCGCTGCGGCTCTGCATGGTTTTGCTGCGGCTGCAATGGAGCATGGTTCTGCTGCACCTCCGGCCGCTGCTGGTTGTAGGCAGGGCGAGCCTGCTGCTGGGGCGTTTGCGGATGCTGCTGCTGCTCTAAATGAGACTGGTTCACCGAGGCCGGGTGCTGCAGCTCAACGCCTGGTCTTGCCTGAGGCTGCGGGTGCTGCTGGTTCAGCTGCGCATGATTGTCCGGCGCACGATTTATGTTGCTCGGCTGCACCCCAGGGTGGCCCTGCTGCTCACTGCCAGGTCGAGCACCGTTCTGCGCCATAGCATTCGGCATTGGCCTTGCGGGAGCAGGATGAAACTGCTCCTGCGACACCGCCGGCCGCCCAGAGAGCGTTGGCAGCCCGACCGGGGTGGGCCTCGTCTGGACCTGGATCGGGCGCGCGGCCACCAGCATCTGCGGTTTGCCGTTTGGCCCGGCAAATTGGGCACGGTTCATGCTCGCTTCGCGGGCGTGCTGCATTTGCTGTGGAAGCGGTGCGATGTGCTGCTCCCGCGCAGCTGCGACCTCGTACGGTAGAGGGCGCGCCTCTACGCCGCCGCGACCACCGTTGTAACTGACCCGACTAATGTTCTTGTTCGTGTAATTGTTGGTGGTGTAGTTGTTGATCGTCACATTGTTCACCGTGACGTTGTGAACGTAGACATTGCGCACGTTCTCATTCACGTGAGTTACAGCGCGGTTGTAATAGAAATTGTTGTTGTTCCAGTAGCCGCCCTCGTAGCCATGGCCAAAGTAGCCGAAGCCCAGCGCAACGCCGCCATAAAAGCCAATGTGCCGTCCCCAGTAGCCATGATGATAGGCGTAGCGATCGCCTCCGTAGCCCCAGTAGCCGGGTGTCCAGAGCGCCCCGTCATAAGGCGCCTGGACCCACGCGCCAGGTACCCAGTAGTACCCGCCATTGGCATAGTTCCAGTTACCGGGCGTCCAGATGTAGTTGTCGCCCGGGCACGGAGGCTGTTCGTAGACCGGGATCTCGGGCGGTGGTTGGGTAGCGTAGACAGGCTGGTACTCCGGGGAGTACTGAGCCTCGTTGTAGGAGCCCTCACCATAATTGCCCGCGTCGGCATACTGATTCGCATACTGCGTAGGGGGCTGAGCTTGCGAGTTGCTTGCAGAATAGCCGTTATCCGCGGGCGGTTCCGGCGGCATCGCTTCGCCTGCGCTTGATGCGGAGGACCGGTGGCGCGTCGGGGCGTAGGAGCCTGCGGAAGCCTGCGATTGCTGGGGAGCGTAGCTTTGAGCCGGCTGCTGGGCCGAGGTGTCGACAGTCTGATCCGGAGAGGCCTGATTGACCGCAGCAGGATCGGTCGAGTCCTGGGCAGTGGTGTTGTCCTTGTGGCAGCCGGCAATGGCCAGGGTTACGGCCAGGACAGAGACAGGAAGAGAGAGACGAACGCGCTTGCTCATGTGTTTTCTCCGCACCCTAGGATGCACCATCCTGAACACGATCCGGCGGGGATAGTTTCACACTCCTCGTACTGCGGCCGCGGCACGAGCAAGGCAGTTCAGCTCAGGAGTGCCCGTCTGACGGAGGCTGCTGCTCGAGAACCGGCGCAGCAAACCGCTGATTCCACGCCTCAAGCGCTGCCTCAACGCCCCACTTCATCGGCCCGTGCGAGTTGCAGTGATCGCATTCAACGTAGGCAAAAAGCATGGTGAGCATCTTCTCTGAAGCAGCCTGGTGGCCGCAGAAAGGGCAGGGTTTCAAAGTGTCCATACAGTGGGCTCCTCAAAAAAGGGCAAGCTCGGACAAAGGAAAACAAAGACAGAGACGGTGCGATGAAGTGGTTGCTGCTTGCGAGACTTGCCGCCGTCAAGCGACTCGGTGCGGGAGCGAGAGAGCATGGCGCGCGCGTACGTCATACGGAGCCTCTCTGGGAGTCGGGACACTGGATCAAGGGCTAACGCGACGAACTGCCAACACTCCCGAGAAGATCTGACTCAGTCTATATACGCGGAGGGGAGTATTCCAGATTCAAGCGTTTTGACAAAGATCGCAGGGCTGGACCGGCTGCCGACGCGTCTGCTCCTTCGCGCGGGACATAGCTCTAGGCGATGAGCTTGAGATAGTCGGGCGTATCGGCGATGGTGCGGTACCGGTAAGCGCGAACGATCGCCGGACCCTTGAGGAAGAAAATGCCAGGCATCTGGTGAGCGTCTTCGCGGAGCAGTCCGAACCCGTAGCGCGCCAGGGCCCCGCGCAGCCACGCCGACCAGACCTCCGCCCGGGTAAAGTGCAGGAGCCAGTGCACCCGCGGAAGCGCGAACAGTGGGTGCTGGTAGACAAGGCCGCTCGGATCACTCACACGCTCAACGTCGCCAAGCTGATAGTAGTCAAAGTAGGGCCGGGCGCGCTCAGGTGAGCCGAGATGCACGAAAACAGGGCGCACGCCGCGTGCCTTCAGCTGCGGACGCATCTCGGCTATCTGACTTAAGGCTTGTCGGCAAAAGACACATCCGAAATGTCGCAAAAATACGAGCAGGACTGGTGATTCTTCGACCAGCTCGAGCAGGGTGCGTCCAGACTCGCTGTAGATTGCGCTAAGGGCCGAGGCGGTTGACGTATCCACTGGAGGACGCGGCTGGAGATCGGCTGAGATGGTCCTGCTCCTTGGCTGGGTAGCTTTCCTTGCATTGTAGGGTGTACCTCACGAGCAGGCTTGATTTCGGCCCGTGCAAAGTCTCGCCGTGCAACGACTCCAGGTCAAAGCGCGCCCCGCTTGCAAGTACAAGGTCGCCTGCCGGGATTTCGCCGCGCCCCGCAATCAACCCGATACGCGCGGGTGGTTGATCCAGCTTGCTAGGGGCGGCGACGCTCCCAATAATCCTCGTGGCGGTCGTCGCGCACGCGCAGCCCCTTGACCTGGCCGGAACTATCGCGCTCGAACGTTATCCGCATGGTACCTCCGGTAACAAAGAAGAAGGTGTTCGCGCTCTCCGGTAAGAGCTCCGTCACGTCGCCGACACGGTTCTTCTGGAACAGCTGGTCGCCGGTGCGATACACGGTCACCTGTGGCACGCCGAGGTCCAGGTACTCGCCCTCGTACGAGTCATAGAGAGCCGCGATCGTTGCAGGATTGAGCCGGGCCGGCACCGGGTGCACCGGCACGAGCACGCGCTCAGCCGCCTGTGGTAGCCCGGCGGCGGAAAGGTGGTGTGCGAGGAGCCAGCGTGGCAGCTCAGGCTCGGCGTAGGCCCTCTCCCAGACGTTGTGGCGTACCTTCTCGTACTCCCACAGGCGTACGTTTGCGCCTGCTGACTTCATCGCGTCATAGAGCAGCTCTGATTGTCTAGGCGAGACCACGTTGTCGTCGGCGCCATGGAAGAGCCAGGCCGGCACCCGGGCCAAAACGCGCGCGTACTCGCCCGGCAGCTCCCCCGAGCGCTCCCATCGCTGCGGCTGGTAGGACCAGAAGACGCCGCCGCAGACCGGCACAATGGCGGCAAAGGTGCGCGGGTAGGCGCGGGCGATCTCCCAGACACCGTAGCCGCCGAGCGACAGGCCGGTAAGGTAGGTCCGCTCCGGGTCGCCGCGGAACTCGCGCTCCTCGGCGCCGAGCGCGGCCATCGCCATGCCCATCATGTCAGGGTCGGTCCAGTGGTGATGATTGAAGGGCACCTGGGGCATGACGACGATCGCCGGCCAGCGCTCGGGATGAATGCGGATGGCGGCAGGCAGACCAATCTGCGTCTCGTCCATGCCCTCCGCGCCGCGTTCGCCAGAGCCATGAAGAAACAGGATGATCGGCCACTTCTGCTTTGGCTCCCAGCCCTCAGGGACGTAGACCTGGTACTTGCGCACCACTCCGTTGACCGTCAACGCCCGGTTCAGGAAGCCGGTCTCCTGCGGTTTGCGCGCAAACGCCGGGACGCCGAACCCCACCAAGAGTGCGATTACCAGAACGCGGCGCAAACGATCCATAAAAGCGAGCATACCAACACGCCTCTGCAGCCCAGGTCGCCTTTGTGGTCCACATCCACGGCATCCGCAGGCGCGGAGATGTCGTGATGTGCTTTTCCAACCTCTCAGGCAGGTGCCGATCATCCGCCCCCGGCTGTCAGCCTCGTAGAACTACGAGTTCAGCGCTTCCTGCAGGCCGCCCAGCATCCGGTTCAGGTCCTTGTCGGCGCGACGCTGCTCTTCGATCTTTGCGATCGAGTGCATCACGGTGGTGTGGTGTTTGTTGCCGAACTGGCGGCCGATTTCAGGCAGGCTGGCCTCGGTCATCTGCTTGGCCAGGAACATCGCGATCTGGCGCGGGACGACCACCGAGCGGGAGTTGTTCTTGGCCTTCAGTTCGGTGACGCGCATGCCGAATTGTTCGGCGACGGCGCGTTGAATAGCTTCAATGGTGATCTTGCGAACCTGGGTGTCGATGAACTGCTTGAGGCACTGCTGGGTCACGGCGAGCGTTATCTCGACGCCGTTCAGATTGCACCAGGCAAAAAGCCGGGTCAGCGCGCCCTCAAGCTCGCGCACATTGGTGCGGATGTTCGAGGCGATGAAGAGCGCCACATCCACGGGCAGAGCGACCTGCTCGCTCTCCGCTTTTTTCTGCAGGATGGCAACCTTGGTCTCGAGGTCAGGCGGCTGGATGTCGGCAATCAGGCCCCACTCGAACCGCGACCGCAGACGATCTTCAATCTCGGGCAGCTCCTTGGGCGGACGGTCGGAGGCGATCGCAATCTGCTTGGTGCACTCGTGGAGGGTGTTGAAGGTGTGGAAAAACTCTTCCTGCGTGCGCTCCTTGCCAGCGAGGAACTGGATGTCGTCGATGAGCAGCAGGTCCACCGACCGGTACTTGTCCCGAAAGCTGGTCATCTTGTCGTAGCGCAACGAGTTGATCATCTCGTTGG
Organism: Candidatus Babeliales bacterium; assembly: GCA_964658255.1. Lineage (GTDB taxonomy): Bacteria > Acidobacteriota > Terriglobia > Terriglobales > Acidobacteriaceae > EB88. The sequence continues at coordinate 29,849 of CAZZYO010000030.1, read as the reverse complement.
TGAACTTTTCGCTGGAGACGTAGCAGATGGCGGCGTTCGGTTGCCGGCGCTTCATCTCATGGCCAATCGCTTGCATCAGGTGCGTCTTGCCCATGCCGACCCCGCCGTAGAGGAAGAGCGGGTTGTAGGCGCGGGAGGGGTGTTCGGCGACAGCAGCAGCAGCAGCACGGGCGAACTGGTTGCCCGATCCGGTAACAAAGCCGTCGAAGGTGTAGCGCGGATTGAGCTGGGCGGCGGAGTTCCAGTCAAAGCGCCCTTGCTGGGGACCTCCTGCGGTCTGGGCCGGCTGGGCGGGGGTGCCGGCCTGGGCAATCGCTCCCGGGCGAGCAGTAGGGGGATGCGTGGGCACGCCGGCCCCGTGCGCAGGTGCGGGAGGAAAGCCCGTGTCCTCGCGCATCCGCGCTGGCGCGGGAGCGACCATTGGATCCTCTTCGGGAGTTAGGAAGCTGACCTCGTCAAAGTCCATGCCGAGGGTGTCGAGCGCCTCCTGGATCAGATCGCCATAGCGCTCGCCGATGTGCTGAAACTCCACGTGAGGAACGCGCACGACGAGGGTCTTGCCCTGGATATGCGAGAAGATGGTCGGCTTGAACCAGCTCTCATAGGCCTGGCGGTTGATCTTCTTCTGCAGAGCACCAAGGACGCGCACCCAGGGGTTCAACGTGGATGGCGCGTTCGAAAGAAAAGACATTCTGTTTCCTCTGAGATCCCAAACGACGCTCGAGAAGCCGTAGCCGCCTGCGCTAGAAAAACAACCCGCCTCCCCCTAGACAAGTCGCAGAGGGGCGGACGCACGCCAATGGTAGTCGGATTTTAGGCGAGAGCCGTACAGACGATGCAATGGTCCTATACGGCCGCGGCACGATCTGTGGCGTTCCTACATCGTTCGTAAGCGAGGCTCAGACTAGCACAATTAGCAAACGCGAGAAGCCTTGTTTTCGGGCTGCCCTTGTGCTCCAAAACGGTCAAAAAGAGGATTGCACCAAGCCTGGTGAAGGCCGCCGGCCAGGAGGAAGAGAGCGGTCGAACAGAGCGGTTGGAAGCGGGTAGCCGAGCGGGTCCGGTAGAGGCTTGTCGGTAGCACCAGCCTTGCGACAGGCGTGTTCGTCGGCTATACTTGGTCTTTGTCCGCTGGGCGCTCTGGCTCCTCTGCAAGGACATGCAAATTCATCACCCACGAGGAATTGTTCCATGCCCAAGCGTACTTTCCAGCCTAACCGCCGTCATCGCGCCAAGACGCACGGTTTCCGTGTCCGCATGAAGACCAAGTCCGGCGCTGCAGTTCTCTCGCGTCGTCGCGCCAAGGGTCGCCACAAGATCGCCGTCTCTGCCGGTCATCGCGACTAGCGTTCCATTGCCGAGGGCAGCTGAGCACCCCACGCTCGCGCCCGGTTCGGCCTTGCTCACCTGCGCGGTCCCTTCCTGCAGTACACTCGCTCCGTATCGGCTGCGACGGCACGCTGACTACCAGCGCGTCTACGCAGTCAGCCGCAAATACCACGTCCCGAACATCGCCTACTTCTTCCGCTTGCGCTCGGTTGAAGAAGAGCCAGCGACCGGGAGCAGCCCCCGTGTAGGGCTGACCGTGCCGCGCGCTCTTGGGAACGCCGTGGTGCGCAACCGGATCAAGCGGCGCATGCGCGAGGCGGTCCGCCATCATCTTGGTACGTTGCGCGCGAGCCCGACACCGCAGGTGGATGTAGTGCTGCACCCGCGCAAGACCGTCATAACCCTGCCAATGCCCGAGCTTGAGGGTGAGGTCGTCAAGCTGCTGGAGCACGTGGCGAAAATAGCCCCGCACCCGCAGGCTGCACCGCCACCCAGAGCCGTGAGGAAGCGTCGTTGAGCAGCTGCCAGGGCAGGCAAGGGGCAGATGCGCAGCGTCGCGCCATCAGCACGGCAGCCCTCACTGGTGGACATACCCTTTATAAGCGCGTCCTGTCACCGATGTTTCGCTCGGCTGCCTCGATCTTTGGTCTCGAAACGAGCTGCCGCTTTCAGCCCACCTGCGCAGACTACGCAACGCTCGCGCTCGCGCAGCACGGCCTGCTGCAAGGGTCGTGGCTTTCGGCTTCGCGTCTGCTACGGTGCAATCCCCTTGCGCGTGGCGGATGGGATCCTGTTCCGCCCGCCGGGCTTGTCACGAACCGCAGCACGTCTCATGGCAGGGCAGCCCGGCACAAGCAGGTACCATAGAGTAGTCCAACCATTTACGACAGATACAGGAATCCCCTTGGCAGAAATTCAGAACCCGAACCAGCAAGGCTCAGGCGGCGGTGGCCGCGACTCGAACTCACTCCTGATGTTCTCCGCGCTCTTCCTCGTTGTCTTCTTGGGGTTGCAGTACTTTCGGTCGCAGAGCGCTCCCAAGTCGACGCCAGCCCCGACCCAGGTAGCGCAGAATGCGGCAGTACCCGCCGCACCGCTTGGCAGTGCCACGACCTCTTCCGACGCCGGCAGCGCCGTACAGGCTGCTGCCGAGCAGCCGATTGTGCTTGAGAACGAGCTCTATCGGATCACGCTTTCGAACCGTGGCGCCCAGGCTACCTCGTGGATCCTGAAGAAGTACAAGGACGACCACGGCAAGCCGCTGGACCTGGTCAACGCCCGGGCTGCCAAGGAGTTCGGGTACCCGCTATCGCTCTACAGCTATGACGCAGACCTGCGGCAGCGGCTCGCCAAGGCGCTGTACGTACCCGCAGTCGCCGGCGCGAGCACGGTCCCGGCACAGCTCGCAACCCCTGGCAGCGTAACCTTTACCTATTCGGCCGGCGGGCTCAACGTAACCAAGACCTTCTCATTCGACGCGACCTACGTGCTGCACGCCAGGGTGTCGGCCACGCAGAATGGCGCGCCGGTGGATTTGCAGCTGACCTGGCCTTCAGCGCTGGGCGACCAATCCACGTTACCGCAGTACGCGACCAGCATGGTTGACACGCTGACCGATGGCAAGCCCGAGCAGGTCGCGACGAAGAAAGTATCAGGCGGCGCTACCTCGCGCGGCAACTACGGCTGGGCCGGTATCTCGGACCTCTACTTTGCTGCGGTCTTCCTGCCAGATCATCCCGAGACCACAGAGCTGGTCACACTGCACAACACGCTGGACGTCCCGCGCAACCTGGCCAAGCCCTCGGGCGAGAAGGACAAGGCATCCGTGCTGGGCGCGGGGGTAAGCAATACCTCCGGTGTGACAGAGGCGCGCATCTTTGCCGGGCCCAAGTCGCTTGCAGTGCTAAGCGCCATCCAGCCAGCAGGCGGTGGGCCCACGCTTGAAAAAGTTGTCAGCTTCGGCTGGTGGTCCGTCATCTCCAAGCCGCTGTTTCTCATCCTGCACTGGCTGCACGACCATATTGTTGCGAACTGGGGCTGGGCCATCCTGATCCTCACGCTCATGCTCAACATCCTGATGCTGCCGACTCGCGTGATGATGATGCGGTCCAGCCTCAAGATGCAGCGCATCCAGCCGCAGATGGACCAGATCAAGGCCCGCTATGCCAAGTACAAGGCGACCGATCCCAAGCGGCAGGAGATGAACAAGGAAGTCTTTGAGCTGCAGAAGAAGGAAGGCGTCAACATGTTTGGTGGCTGCCTGCCCATGCTGCTGCAGTGGCCGCTCCTGTTCGGGTTTTACCGAATGCTGTCAAACGTGATTGAGTTGCGGCAGGCACACTGGCTGTGGCTGCCTGATCTTTCGTCGCCGGACCCGTACCACATCCTGCCTATCTTCTTCATCATCTCGATGTTTGCAGTGCAGTGGCTCACTCCCTCCCCGGGCGTAGATCCGCAGCAGCAGCGAATGATGGCGCTTACGATGCCGGCGGTGTTTGGATTTATGACGTGGAACATCGGCTCGGGCCTGGCGCTTTATTGGGCCTGCTCTAACGTGCTGGGGATCGTGCAGCAATACGTCATGAACCAGACTTCGCTCGGCCGCGAGATGCGGGCGATCGCAGCCAAGCGAGCGGCGAAGAAGCTTGGTGGTGGTGGCAGCACCGGCAAAATCATCAACGCCCGGCGTTGATGCTGACCTGAACTCCACCTACCGGAAGGGTGCCTGGCCAGGGCACCCTTTCCTTGTTCCAGAAGAGGGGTTACAGGAGAGGCGAAAGGTGATGGAACTCGGCATTGATAGCTTTGTCGCCTCGGGCTCCAGTGAGGCGACCGCGGCCGCGACCATGCGCGCGTTCCTCGATCGTGTCGCCTATGCCGATGAGGTCGGTCTCGACATCTTTGGCGTCGGGGAACACCATCGGACAGACTTCCTAGACTCAGCGCCCACGCTGATCCTGGCGGCGGCAGCGGCGCGCACGAAGAAGATCCGCCTGACCTCGGCCGTGACGGTGTTGAGCGCTGCCGACCCGGTTCGCGTCTTCCAACAGTTTGCGACACTCGACCTGATCTCCGGCGGCCGGGCTGAAGTGGTGGTTGGCCGCGGCTCCTTTACCGAGGCCTTCCCGCTCTTCGGTCTTAACCTGAAAGACTATGACTCGCTGTTCCTGGAGCACCTGGACCTACTGCTGACTATCCGTGACAACACCCACGTGCATTGGTCCGGCAAGCACCGCCCGCCACTTACGGGGCAGGGCATCTTTCCGCGGCCCGTGCAGAAGCCACTCCCGATCTGGCTCGGGGTAGGTGGGACGCCACAGTCGTTCGCACGCGCCGGTGCCCTGGGGCTGCCACTGATGGTTGCCATCATCGGAGGGGAGACGCATCGCTTTCGTCCGCTGATCGACCTCTACCGCGAGGCAGGAGCGCGTGCCGGTCATGCGCCGGAGAGCCTGAAGGTAGGGCTGCACTCGTTTGGTTACATTGCCGCGACCTCGCAAGGGGCAGCCGACGATTTCTTCCCTGGATATGCCCGCACGGTGGCCACCATAGGACGCGAGCGCGGCTGGCCTGCTCCGAGCAGGGATCAATTCGACCAGCAACGCGGCCCGCTGGGAGCGTACCTGATCGGCAGCCCGGCCGAGGTGACCGACAAGATCGCACGCCACAGCGAGGCGCTCGGTGGTATCGCGCGGCTGACCTTGCAGATGGATACAGGCGGCCTGTCGCATGCGCAGCTCATGCGGTCGATGGAGTATCTGGCCAGGGATGTGGCTCCTGCTCTGCGGCCACTGGCCTAAGCCATGACCAGGCTCGCAAAAGGCCTTTCGTCAGCAGAGCCTTGGCTCTGCAATCACCCGCGCGTGGTCCACTCGTCAAGGCACCAAGGTGCGCAGACCGTGAAATAGTTCGCGAACTAAGGGCGTCTTTGCTCGATACTATCGGCGAGGTTACTTGCCATGCCTGCGCGGATTCCCCCCGGCCACATCATCGACGACCCGCTTAAGATGACCACTCATGACAAAGCACTGCGGATCAACCTCGACCCCCTGCGATACGGCACCTTTGCAGAAATCGGAGCCGGGCAGGAGGTAGCGCGGTGGTTCTTCCGCGTAGGCGGGGCGGCGGCAACGATCTCGAAGTCCATCTCTGCTTATGACATGGCCGTGTCCGACGCGATTTATGGCCGCTCAAAGCGCTACGTTTCGCGGGACCGGCTGCAGGCGATGCTGGACTACGAGCACTCGCTGAACCTGGAACGCTTGAAGCCGACGCGTGGCAACTCGACCGCCTTCTTCACCTTCGCCGACACCGTCTCAGCGCGCAACTACCAGGGCACCAACGAGTGCCATGGGTGGATGGGCGTGAAGTATCAGACCCACTCGCGTGACGCGGATTCGCAGGTAGTGATCCACGTCCGCATGCTGGACTCGGAGAACTCGCTGCAACAGGAGGCGCTTGGGATCGTCGGCGTTAACCTGCTCTACGCGGCTTTCTTTCTCCATCAAACGCCTGAAAAGATGCTGGAGTCGCTGCTTGATAACCTCTCGACGGATCGCATAGAGATCGACATGGCGGAGTTCTCAGGCATTGAGTTCCGCCACGTGGACAACCGCGTGATGAGCCTGAAGCTGGTGCAGCTGGGCCTCTCGGGAGCGGCGATGTTTGATCCTTCCGGAGCCGTGCTGCAACCCTCTGAGGTGCTGCGCAAGCGGCCAATCCTGGTCGAGCGGGGCAGCTTCCGGCCGCCCACGCTTGTCAATCTTGACATGCTCGACAGCGCCCACCGACGGTTTGCAGCCGAGCTGAACGTGCCGCCGGACCACGTTGTCGAGCTTACCGAGATCACCATGAACAACCTGATGACCGATGGTGAGATTGACCTCAACGACTTCCTCGCGCGAGCAGACCTGCTTGCCGCTGTCGGCAAGACGGTGCTGATTTCGGACTACTTCGCCTACTTTCGCCTGGCCAAGTGGCTGGCCCGCTACACCACCGAGCCCATCGCGCTCACGATGGGCGTGGCAAGTCTTGAAGTGCTGTTCGAAGAAAAGCAGTACGCAGCACTTGAGGGTGGCATCCTGGAGGGCTGCGGCAAGCTGTTCACCAAGGATCTGCGCGTTTACGTGTACCCCTACCTGGATCCGGCAACCAAGGCGCTGCGAAAGGTAGAAAATGCGGAGATTTCGCCCCACGTACGCAGCCTCTATCGGCACCTGGTCGATGGCGGCAAAATCAAGCAGCTGGACGAGTACAACGAGGCGGCACTGCACATCTTCTCGCGCGACATCCTGAAGCGGATCAAGGCCGAAGACCCCTCGTGGACGCCGATGGTGCCGGCTGAGGTTGCGGAGATGATCATGGCGCAACGCTTCTTTGGGTACCGTACCCCGGAGGTGTCGGAAGTGGCTGATCCGGTGCGCGCGCGGCGTTAGCCAGCTGGTGTTGAGGCGGTAGCAGCGCTCGGTAGCAGAACGCCCGCCTTGTTGCTCTTTCGAAAAATACCCGTTGTCGCGCGGCAGGCTCCGGGTGCGATACTACGGGCGTGCCTATCCCGGATTACGTCGCAGCGGCAGAGACAATTGCCGGATTTCTCAAGCTTGTTACCGCCGCCGGTCACTTCAAGCTTCGTTACAGGATTACAGCAGGGCCCGGCGCGGCCGACCCCGACGGCTTTGAGGCACGGGAGATCTACGTCGAGTTCTCAGGGCCTGACGCACCGCTCTTAACGGAGCGTAACGGGGAGTTGCTGCGCGCCCTCGAGCATGTGGCCGCGAAGATGCTTCGCCTGGAGTCCGAGGAGCATGACCTGGTCTCCTTCGACGCAGACCAGTTCAAGGCAGAGCGGGCGCGCGAGCTGAAGCGGCGGGCTGCCTTTGCGGTTGAGCAGGTTGAGGCGACTGACGCACCGTATACCTTTCCGAGCATGAACTCGCGCGAGCGCCGGCTGCTTCATCTCGCGCTCAAGCCGTATGTCCAGATCGAGTCGGCTTCGGTTGGCGAAGGTGCAGACCGAACGCTGGTGGCGTTTCCGCGAGGGTATGACCAGGCGGCATTTGCGCGTACCTTTACGCCGCCACCTACAAATCGGCCGCGGCCCAGCTTCGCCCAGGGGCGCGGGCCTCGGCGGTGATCCAACCCTATCTTTTGTGAGGCAGGGCCGCTAAGCCCGGGCTCGCTGGTAGGCCAACTCCGCTAACGCAGCCCGCACCCGCTCTACCAGTTCCTGCCAGTCACCATCGCTCTGCTGCCTAAAAAGACGGGCAGTCGGGTACCAGGGGCTGTCGTCCCGATCCTCCAGCCATCGCCATTCGGCAACTTTGGGCAGCAGGATCCAGACTGGCTTGCCGAGCGCCCCCGCAAGGTGGGCGACTGCAGTGTCGACGCTGATCACCAGGTCCAGTGTCTCCATCACGGCAGCTGTGTCGGCAAAGTCGGCGGTGTCCGGAAGCCTGCCGACAAAATCGCTTTCGCCAGACCCAAGCTGCAGCGAGTAGAGCCCGACGCCGGGCACGCTCCAGAGCGGGGCGAGCGCAGCAAGGGTCACGGAGCGGCGCGGGTCGACTGAGCTTTTCGCGTTCCCTGCCCAGGCCAGGCCTACGCGAAGGTGGCCAGCCGGTGCGCCTGCCCACGGCGCGGGCGCGTTGGCCTGCAGATAAGGCACCTGCGCCGGGATCGTAGCGAGCGTCGTGTCAAAGGCCATAGGCAGGCTCATCAGCGGGCAGTGCCAGTCGTGCACCGGCAAAGGCTCGCCGCGGGAGATGATCTGCGCCACGCCTTTGATACAGGCAAAGAGCCGCGCAAGCTCGGTGGGCGCCTCCAAAAACACCTGGGCGCCTAAAGCAACTACCATCGGCACATACCGCACAAACTGGATGGCATCCCCAAACCCCTGCTCGGCGTGGAGAAGAATGGTTGCGCCGGCGATCGGCTCGCCCCGCCACGGGGGCTGCAGAAAGCAACGCTGCGGCGAGGGAAACTCCGGCCACTGCCAGCGCCACTCCTGCTCGCGCCAGCCGTCGGCCAGCTCACCGCGCTTAAGCAGCATCATAGCCAGGCTTACATGGGCGAGGGCCAGTTTGGGCTCGAGTTCAATCGCACGCCGATACCATGTTTCTGCTTCGGCACACTCTCCGCGCTCGGCAAGGACCAGGCCCAGGTTGACGCAGGCGCCAGCGAAGCCAGGGTGCAGCGCGGCTACCTCGCGCAGGCAGGCTTCCGCCTCGACTCCGCGGCCGAGCAGACGCAGCGCGTTGCCGAGCTGGCTCTGGTACACAGCCGTGCCAGGCCGGAGCGCAAGGGCGCGGCAATATCCAGCAGCAGCAGCCTCAAGCTCGCCCGCTGCCATCTGTATGTTTGCAAGATTGTTGTGTATCTCGGCAAGGTCAGGCTGGATCGCAAGCGCCGCCTGGTAAAACGTAACAGCCGTGGATCGGTCATGGAGTGAAGCAAAAATGTTTCCAAGATGGTTGTAGGCCTCGACACACCGCGGGTTGAGCAGGAGCGCCTGACGGTAAGCCTCGACAGCGCCGCAGAGGTCCCCAGCCAGACGTAGTGCGTCGCCGCGAAGTACCTGCGCCTTTCCATCTGTCTCAAGGCTGTAGCTGTGCTTGGCCATGGCTACCTGCCATGCTAGAAGGGCGACCGGGTACGCCCAGCGCTTCATGCGAACTCAAACTGCCCGAAAGTACCGTGAGCGCGACTTCCGCCTGAGCAGATTCTAGAGCGCAGCGCCTATGCGAAACTCGCACTCCGCCAGCTGCCCGTCCGGATTCTCAATCCTGATCAGGAGCATCGCGGCGTCTCCCAGAGCAGAGATGGGCCCGAGCGGGTCTTCCGGCACAACGCTTAGCTCGAAGCTAAGGCCGCGCACAAGCCGGTTGGCTGCCGTGTCGCCGGGAACGGTAATCTTCGGCAGCCCGGGCTGGTCATCGCCCGAGATGCGGTTGAACGGTATCTTTTGAAAGCTTGCGCCTGGCATGCAAAGCGCCAGCATGCCGTCCTGGGAGAGGTTCACGCCACGCAGCTCCAGGTGCAGGACCGTTTTGCCGTGGTCCTGCCACGTCGCGTGCACCTGGCGAAGCACGGGCCCCGGGCCGCGTACAGCCTTGCCGCCGATATAGATGATGCCGCTGAGACCCGCCAGCTGCCAAAGCGCATCGGGCAGCTCGGGTATCTTCTGGGACAAGTTGCCAGGGTTCTGGCTTCCCATGGCGAGCAGGAAGGTGAACCAGCCCACCAGCGTCCATACCAGCAGCTGCACCTTGTCGAGTGCAATCACATCGCCAGACGTCACCAGGTCGCGCAGATTGGGTGCGTTCGAGCCGGACCCCTCAGAACCCTTGAGCGATTTGACACCATGCGCAAGCAGGGACGTTCCGGCGCTGATGCCAAGCAGCTTGATCAGGCTGACAGGCAGTACAGGGAACTCGGTCACGCCTTGCGCAAAATAAAGCGAGTAGAAGACGTAGACGTAGGCGAAGACGGCGGCAGCAGTCCAGCCGAGGAATTGCACGCGCTGCAGGCTGTAGGTCTTCGTCTCATCATCGATAATCCAGCGTCGCTGCGCGACCCAACCCATGCACGAGCCGGTAAGTCGGGCCAGGAGCAGGGTGAGCGCCATCACAGTCACCACGGCGAGCGCCACCCCGGTACCGCGCTGCTGCCATAGTGTCGCGCTCGCTACCAGGTCGAGCGAGGCGCCGGTGCGTTGGCCAACCGGAGGGCAGGTTGCACCGGCTTGACCAATCCTCACCCTCGGCCTGGTCTGGTCGCCGTATTGCCTTGGGCAGTCGTTGAAGCGCGCCGCGTCGTTCCAGTCTGCCGGTACGATGAAGCTGATGGGGCCGTCATAGTCGGTTTGCCTGTCGCTCGCAGGCCCTGTGATCAGCGATGGATCGGCCTTGCCGTAGTCGACCCAAAGCGCATCTTCCTGGGGATTGAAGTTTGCAACCACGATGCGAACGCGCTGACCCGATGCGGCGCGCCCTTGTACCACGCCCACAATCCTGGCGCGATGACGGCTCTCGGTCGCTGGCTTCGGCGTTGGCTGGGTGCGCTCTATGGGGTTAGTTGCGAGCCTGGCTGCTGCGAGCTGCAGGCCTGGGGCAGGTACGGCTGGCGTGCAACCACGTGCGGCCGCAGATATCGGGGCTTGTTGTAGAGAACACGGGCCCTCGTACTGCTCCGAAACTGCCGAAGACCTGGCCTCCTGACCCGGAGGCATCCACGCGCTTGCCATGAAGCTTGGCATACAGAGCAATGACCAGCAAAATGCGGTGCGGACACACGGAAGCATACGCCTCCTCCAGGACGGACTGGCAAGCTCAACAGGAGAGGCGCCCACAGTAGCACAGTTCGTGACCGCCGGCGCATTTGCATGTGCGCGGCTGACGCTCGCCTGGCCCGCATGGAGCGGTCACAACTGGGCCGGCACGCTATTCTGTGCACACTGTGAGCGAATCTCCACGTGAGACCATTGTGGCCATCGCTACACCGCCGGGCCGTGGCGGCATCGGCGTCGTGCGCCTCTCCGGGCCTGAGGCGCTTGCGATCGCCACACCGCTGCTGCGCCTGGGCGGTGCGCTTGAGCCGCGCCGGGCGCAGTTCTGCGCCATCGTCGACCCGGCAAACGCGGACAAGCTTGATGAAGCTGTCGCCACCTACTTCCAGGCGCCGCGGTCCTACACAGGCGAGAACGTGCTGGAGATTGCCTGCCACGGAGCGCCAGTGCTGCTCGAGTTTGTGCTGCGGGCGTGCGTGGCGCGCGGGGCACGGCTGGCCAATGCTGGCGAGTTTACCGAGCGGGCTTTCCTGGGCGGCAGGCTTGACCTCACCCAGGCCGAAGCTGTGCGCGACCTGATCGAGGCCCAGACCCTGTACCAGGCGCGTATGGCCGCCAGCCAGCTCAGCGGCGCTCTCTCTCGTCGGGTTGCGCCTGTGAAGGTGGCGCTGATCGGGTTGATCGCGCAGCTGGAGGCAGGCATTGACTTTGCCGAGGATGACACGCCTGTCCTTCAGCCGGAGCACATCGTGGCGCTGGCCACGCCCATCGCCGTCAACCTGGCCAGCCTTGGCCGGTCATTCGAGCATGGGCGCCTGGTCCACCAGGGGCTCTCGCTGGCGATTATCGGCGAGCCGAATGTGGGCAAGTCTTCGCTCTTCAATGCGCTGGTCGAACGCGAACGCGCGATTGTCACCGCGTCCCCAGGCACCACGCGCGACCTGGTGACGGAGCGCATCTCGCTCGGGGGGCTCCCTCTCGAGTTGGTGGACACGGCTGGGCTGCGTACCGCGACCCCGGCCGAGCCGCTCGATGAAGCCGAGAAGATCGGGATCGAGCGGTCTCGGCAGGCGCTTGCCGAGGCTGACCTGATCCTGGTTGTGGTGGACGCGACCGTGGTTCGGGCTCACCAGCGGGCAGGCTGCGAGACGCCAGGGTTCGCGGTCCCGGAGCAGACCCGCGAGCTGCTCCACTCGTTGGCGGGCCGCCCTGCGATCCTGGTGATCAATAAGGTGGACCTGCTATCGGCGGCGCCTGAGGCGGGCGGCTCGCTTGGCTCATTCGAGACGCCGCCGACCGGCTATGGCTTCGCTTCCGGGAATCAGGAAGGAAGTGGCCTACCAGTAGCCTCTACTTCCGCCCGAAGCGGTGCCGGTGTAGCAGAGCTGCGGCGCCTCATCGCCGAACAGGTGCAAGTCCCCGACATCAGCCAGTCTGCAGGTGTGGTGACCAACCTGCGCCAGCACCAGGCTGTCGCGTCTGCAACTGAGGCAGTGACGGCCGCAATCGAGGCTGCCAACGCGAAAACTCCCCACGAGATGCTGCTGCTGGACCTCTACAGAGCCCTGACAGCGCTGGACTCGCTTACAGGCGCAACCACCTCAGACGACATCCTGCACCTTATCTTCTCCACCTTCTGCATCGGCAAGTAGCGGTCGGCAGGCTGAGCCTTCCCCCTGCGCAGCCTGCGACTGTGGAACTTTAGGATTACTCGTCCACCGTGGAAAGCCGGTGTTCCAGCAACACGCCCAGGGCGCGGGTGGGGCCTTGCTTTCCTCAGAACTGCTGTCTATTTCAACAGGACTTGGACGTAAGGGTGTGAGGAATACGGAGAAAGGGGCGCAGTGTTTCGAGGCGTTGGCGTGTGTTCCTGCTTCTGCAGATTACGGTGTACGGGTCTTGGAAAACAGGACACTGCCCCGAAGGGCAGCCTGGTTGCAGAAGGACCTGGTTTCCACTTTTGCACGCCAAACGGTTACTGCTGCTAAGTAAAACCTCTTTCGTGCTGGATCAAAGGCAGCCAAACCGTCGCTATCCAAAAGATCACCTTGCTGCCGAGCTTCGAAACCCACCGCACCTACGATTTCCTACGTAAGGACCCGGATTTCCGCCTCCCGGCCAGTCTCTCAAACGACCGCCTCGGTCCGTAAAATAGAGATCAAAGCACGGTGGGACAAAGCCACGGCACCGGATGGTAGAGTGTGCAACAGGCGAGTGTGAGGGCGGAATGATGGCGAGTCTGGGTCTGGAGCAGGATGCGCCCGTGGCGCAAGGGACGACGATGGAGATCTCGATCAGCCGGCAGGAGCTGCTGAAGGAGTTGACCGCGGCGCAAAGTGTGGTCGAGCGGAAAACGACCATCCCCATCCTTTCGAATTTTCTCTTCGAGGCGACCGAGGACCGGCTGCTGATTACGGCCACGGACCTGGACCAGTCGTTGCGCACCTCCTGCGCGGCGAAGGTGAAGAAGACCGGTTCGTGCACGATACCGGCGCGGAAGTTATATGACTATGTTCGCCTGCTGCCCGACGGTGACCTCTCAATCAAGTTGATGGACAACCACTGGGTGCAGATCCGCTCCGGCCGGTCCAACACCAAGATGGTCGGTATGGCGCGGGCCAACTTTCCCCAGGTACCTGAGTTTCCTGAGGCGAACGTGACCAGGATCGCGGCGCCCTCGTTGAAGGGGATGATCGCGAAGACGATCTTCGCCATCTCGAACGAGGAGTCGCGTTACACGCTTAACGGCGCGCTGCTGATCCTCAAAGCCGAATCGCTGGCCATGGTGGCCACCGACGGCCATCGCCTCGCCCATGTCGAGAAGACGGGCGAGAACCTGGCGAACATCACCGGGGAGAAAAAGATACTGATCCCCCGCAAGGCGCTGTCCGAGTTACAAGGACTGCTCTCGACAACTGATGCGCCGGAGATAGAGTTTGCCGATGACGAGCATACCCTCTTCTTCAGGATAGGTGGGCGGACGCTCACTTCGCGTAAGTTGACGGGGCAGTTCCCTAACTACGAGGCAGTCATGCCGCGGGATAACAGCAAGTTTCTCGTCGTGCGCGCCGATGAGTTACAGCAGTCGATTCAGAGGGTGGCGCAGTTTGCGGATGAGCGGTCAGGCGCAATCAAGGTCAGGCTTGAACAGAATGAGTTGCGGATCTCGTCTTCGTCGACGGACTCGGGTGAGTCGGAGGATGTCATCGAGACACCCTATAACTTCGACGCGATCGTGGTTGGCTTTAACTCGCAGTACCTGATCGATTTTCTCAAGGCAATAGGCAACTCGGGCGAAGTCCGGCTGGAGTTCAAGGACGCGCAGAGCGCCGGGCAGATGCGGCCCGAGGATGCAGCGGACGACGTGCGCTATCGCTACATCATCATGCCAATGCGCATCTGAGGTGCTGGCCGCACGGGCAGGCGCACCTCTCGGCGCCCACGGGCTGCTCCGTTGTCGCAGAGGCTTGATTTTGGCGGCTGGTGAGGATGTATGACGGAGACGCTGGAAGTTACCCCGCTTGCGCGGGCGATCGCCCGGCTGGATGAGGGGCTGGAGAGATACCGGCGGGATGTTGCTGACGAGCAGATACGGGATGGGCTGATCCAGCGGTTTGAGTTTACGTACGAGGTAAGTCACAAGACGCTGAAGCGGTATCTTGAGTTGGTTTCGCCTACGCCCGCGGTGTATGACGCGATGGCGTTTGCTGATTTGATACGGTCGGCGAATGAGCAAGGGCTCCTGCTGAGTGACTGGGGGCAGTGGAAGAAGTACCGCGAGATGCGGGCCAAGACCAGCCATACTTACAACGAGAGCGTGGCGCTCGAAGTGGTCGAGGATGTCCCGGGATTTCTCTCCGAAGTGAAGTTTCTGTTAGCTCGGATAGAGGAGCGGATTGCGCTTTGAGCGTAGATGGCTTGAACGTTCGGGCAGAGGAGCTGGCGATCGTAAAAGACATCCTCCGGAAGGTGATACCGGACCGCGTGGTCTGGGCCTTTGGATCGCGGGTGACCGGGCGTACCAAGAAGTATTCGGACCTGGACCTGGTTATCTTGGGAGATGAGCCGCTGCCGCTCGGGGTGATGGGGGAGTTGGCGGAGGCGTTTACGGAGTCTGATCTGCCTTACAAGGTTGACTTAGTGGATTGGGCAACTGCTTCGGATAGGTTTCGGCGGGTGGTTGAAGAGGTTTATGTCGTGTTGTAGTAGCGCCTAGGTCTCGAAAGTGAAACACGGGACCGCCCCCTCAGTATCAAAGATAGGAGTAAAGGTGTTCTACTTAAGTGTGTTGAATCTACCACTTCGAATATCATTGAGATGTCGCCGCTCCTTTTGTGTACTAACAACGTTAACAATATGGAGCTTTCTTGTAAATAATCCCTTGAATTGCCAAACCGTACCTAATCCGCCAGAAGCTATTGTGCAGGATAAATCGCCGTTCCCGTCACAATTGAAGAAAACCGTGATTTTTGTTCAAGCCAACTGCTTACACCAGCCAACTCCTCAAGAACTTAGTGCAATGCCTTTAGAAATGCAAGCGTCTTGGAGTGCAGAAACTATAGCAAGGCTCACTTCAGCGGAACTCCGAAAACTTCCTCAAGATCATCTCGCCGGCACTGGATTCATAGTGACTGTGCCGGAGTTGAGGGCCGGCAAGCACCTTGAATTCAACTATTTGATAACCAACAGGCACGTAGTGGCACCGGGTACGGAATCCGGGAAACCCTGCCGGATCGTGGATTACACGCTCATGCTCAATAGGAAAGGCAAAAAGCCAGGTTCAATATCACAAATGGAATTAGTACCCATTGACAATATGGATTGGCAATTCCCGGAGGATTCGTCCGTTGATTTAGCAGCGATCGAATTTAATGCCTCGCAAGTAGAGTGGGATTTTAAGTCGCTCCCCACCGATATCTTCGCCACCCAAGAAATGATAGATAAAGGAGATATAGTAGAGGGCGATCCAGTAATATTTTCTGGGCTGTTCATCCAGTACTATGGTCAAAGTCGAGTCGAACCGGTTGTGCGCTCTGGCACATTAGCGATGCTGCCTAATGAGTTGATACCTACCACCCTTCAAAAGCCCGGTCACATATACTTGGCGGACGCGCATGTATTTGGCGGGAATAGCGGATCACCTATGATGGTGGATACATCCAAGTTCACCGCTCAAGTGGGATATAGCTACAAGCTCTTAGGAGTAGTAAGCGGTGAAGTATTTGAAACAAAGGAACTCACCATACAGACTACGACGACGTTCAAGGCCAACGATAACGCAAACAGCGATATTTCGATGGTAGTTCCAGCACCGGAGGTGCTGAAGTTACTATCATGTAAAAAGTTTAGAGATGAGCGTGATGTTGTTTTAAGGGAGCAGAGTCCGCTACAGCCGTGATTGTGATCTAACCGTTAGACAAAGCGGGCCTTAAAATCTTAGTTACTGGCGCAGTTCCACAATAGTGGCGCCCTGGCCACCCTCGTAGTTATCGGCTTCGGTGACGGTAGCGACGTGGGGATGGCCCTGGAGGGCGGCTCGTAGCGTGCGCCGCAGCACCCCCATCCCTGTCCCGTGAACGACCCTTACCCGTTGCAATCCCGCGAGGAAGGCCTGGTCTACGAACTTTTGCACCTCGTCTGCGGCATGATCGGCGGTGAAGCCAATCACGTTGATCTCAGGGCGAAGGTTTGCCTCAGGGTCGGCTAACTGGATGTTGACGTTGCGCTTGCGCGCTACCTGCGCCGGGCTCGCCGTTGGTTTGCCCTCAAAGGTTTGTCCAGCCTGGAGGATGGCGGCTATGTCTTTGCGCTGAACCCTCATTTTCATGATGCCGATGGACACTTCTACGGTGTTAGGGTCTAACTCACGAGTTACTTTTCCTGTCTGACCTATCTTCAACTTGATCGTGTCGCCTACAGTCGCTGCATGAGGATTGCGCATGTGAGCGGCAGCCTGTTCGGCAGCCCGCTGCATCGCGTTCGGCTTGCGCGCAGCGATAGCCGTAGCGAACTGCGCGGAGAACTCCTGCCGCGCTTTCGCTACGCGACGCTCTGCTTCTTTTTGTAACTTGTCGCGCGTGGCTGCGTCGTCGATGGCCTGGACCGTCACGCGGGTTTGCTGCTCTAACTCGCGGAGTAACCCGGCTAATTGCTGCTCTAACTCGCGAGTCTTGGTCCGGTACTCATCGAGGCCCTCTTTCTCGAGCCGCGCACGTTCGCGCCGAAGCTCCTGCTCCTGCTCGCGCAGGGCCTGGCGCTGTTCGCCGAGCGCGGCAATCTGCTCATGGAGCCGATCGAGAAACGCACCGATGTCGAGCGTCTGCGAGCTGAGTCGGCCACGCGCCGCAGTAACTATTTGCGGATACAGTCCAAGGCGCTGCGCGATGTTGATGCCCGCCGAAGCGCCGGGCACGCCTTGTCGTAGTTCATAGGTCGGAGCCAGGGTCTCGGCGTTGAACCCAACAGCTGCGTTGGTGACTCCGGCAGTGTTCTCCGCATAGACCTTGAGCGAGGTGTGATGTGTCGAGATGATGGACCAGCAGTTGGCGTGGAGGAAGTGTTCGGCGATCGCAACAGCAAGCGCCGCGCCCTCCTCAGGATCGGTAGCAGAGCCGAGCTCGTCGAGCAGGACGAGCGTTGTCGCATCCGCGACCTCGGCGATGCGGGTGAGGTTGACGATGTGGGCCGAGAAGGTGGAAAGATTCTGCTCGATCGACTGCGCGTCGCCAATGTCGGCGTGGAAAGCGGTAAAGATAGGCAGAGCGGCCTCAAACGCGGGTACCGGGATGCCGGCCTGGGCCATGAGGGCAAGCAGGCCAGTGGTCTTAAGGCCGACGGTCTTGCCGCCAGTGTTGGGGCCGGAGATGATCAACTGGCGAGCGTCGGTCTCAAGCGAGAGCGAGAGCGGAACGATGCTGCTGCCGGCACGGCGCAGCCGGTGCTCAAGCAGAGGGTGCCGCGCGGCGACGAGGCGCAGCTCGGGTGGAGTGGACTTGTAAGCCCCGTGCTCAAAGCGGGTAACGCCGGAGAAGCGGGGACGGGTGCATTCATAGTCCTGGGCAAAGCGGGAGCGCACATACAAGGTCTCAACTTCGGCAAGGATAGCGGCACCGGGTTCAAGGATGTGGGACTGTGCCGCGATCTGCCGGCTCATGGCGAGGAAGATGCGATGGATCTCTCCAACCTCTTCCTCAAAAAGGCGAACGAGTTCGTTGTTGAGCTCGATGGTCTCGAGTGGCTCAAGGAAGACGGTCTGCCCTGAGGAACTTGCGCCGTGTACCACGCCCGAGACGCGACGCTTGAGCTCGGATTTGACAGGAATGACGAAGCGCTCGCCCCGGATGGTGATGAGGTTATCCTGCGTGGACCCGTCATCAGAAAGTTTGCGCAGGGCGGACTTGAGCGAGTCCTGGATGGCGCGCTGCTGGCGATCCATTTCGCGCCGAATGCGACCGAGCTCCGGCGAGGCATCATCGGTAAGCGTGCCGTCCGGGAGCATCTTGGCGCGGAGGCTCTCGACCAGCGGGTGCAGGTCGGCGGTGAGAATGGGGCCGCCGAGTGCCGTAAGAAAAGGCAGCTCACCCTGGAGACGATCGGGCGGGGTGCGCAGGGTAGCGGCCCACGAGGAGATGGCGTCCGCAAGCCCGAGCAGGGTGCGAATCTCTTCAGGCTCGAGCGCTGCACCCTCAAGGCGTGACTTGGCAAGCGACTCTGTCGGGTCGAACAGTGCGCCCAGGGCTGGCCGCACGCCTTCGACAAGAAGGCGCTGGGTCTCCGCAACCAGCGAGTGTTGCCGGTCGAGCCAGGCAAGGTCGGTCGACGGCGCGAGGGCGAGGGTCCAGCTGCGGCCCGTCGCTGATTGCGCGTAGGTGGCGAGCAGGTCGAGGAAGCGCGGCCACTCGAGAGTGCCGGAGGAGAGTTCGTGGACGCGAGAGGGGATTTCGGTTGCGAAAGGCACATCGATTGGATGGTGGCTTGGGCCGGGCGATGCACTGGTGCCGGGTTTCGGGCGATATCGGTCATACGCGGGTTGTCACGACCGCCATGCGACGAGCAGCCTGCCTGCCTGC
This sequence comes from Candidatus Babeliales bacterium, assembly GCA_964658255.1. Classification (GTDB taxonomy): domain Bacteria; phylum Acidobacteriota; class Terriglobia; order Terriglobales; family Acidobacteriaceae; genus EB88. The sequence goes on along the minus strand of CAZZYO010000030.1, from coordinate 11,168 downwards.
CCCCGCACCTTGAGCATGTCAGTGCGGCCGGCGAAGTAGCGGGCGTTGATCTCGTCGCGTCCAATGTCTTCGACAGTGGTAAAGCCTGAGAGCTCGGCGGCGATCTCTGCCGGGGTGAAGAAGAGCTGGAAGGGCTCACCGGCCTGGCGCACCCGTGCGGCGAGTGAGTCATGCTGCAGCTGCTCCTCCGGCGGGAGAACTGAGCGAGGCTGGCCGTAGTCGAGGGCCAGGCCGCTGCGCAAGGGGAGCGTCGCCAGGCACTGGATGGTGGAGCGGAAAGCTGCCAGCGTCAGATAAGGAACCACACCAAGCCAGCTGACGAACGTAGGAGTCTGGAAGCTGAAGCCGGTAGAGAGCAGTTGGTCGGCGAGGGACTGCTCTTCAAAGTCCACGGGGACATAGGTCAGTGCGGCGGGGTGGGTAAGGCGGGCACTCGCAACAAGCGAGCGCTTCCACTGCTGGGTAGCCGGGTGATCGACCTCAAAGACGCGTAGTTGGTCACGTGGATTGCGGTAGGCGAAGGTATCGAGGCCAGCGCCGAGGAGCAGGTACTGCCTTACGCCGGCGTCGACCGCAAGCTGGAGAGCGTCCTCAGCGTGGCGGCTGCGAGCGACGAGAAAGGCGCGCAGCGCGCTGGACCACGGGCGGTCGTCGCGCTTCGGGGTGCGGTGTAGCTCTTCACAGTAGGCCGCACCGAGGATTGGAATGGCGACTGGGTCGACAAAGACCAGAGGCCGGTCGTGGAGTTGATGCGCGGCACGACGGAGGGCGACCCGGAGTGCGGTCCGGGAAGGGATGGCCTGGATCATGAGAGTCTAACCTCGCGCAGGTTTCTCTACCCTCGTGTGCGAGCGCAAGGAACCCTGCAAGCATGCAGATCCTTCGCTTCGCACAGGATGATAGAAGTTGACCTCGTGGAATACCTGCATGCGCGCCTCACGATCCCGGGATGTGAGTGGCAGTGCTGGACCATTGCTCAAGCAGTAGGTGCAGCACTGTGCTGCCGCAAAGCCAGGCTGACTCAAGCGCGAGGCGAGACCCGATGTATGGTGCCGTGACAGACTCAACCGCCGTGTGTCCCGGGCGGGGCATGGAGTAGTTGCTGGCAGTGCGCAACACAAGCACGCGCGCGGGGTCGAGACGGTGCATCTGGCCCAGGCGCTCGATCGCGTTGAGGAAGCCCGAGTCCTCCATCTCCGTCATGACAAAGTTACCCTTGCCGCCGGTGTAGAGGGAGACCCAGTCATTCGCGTAGCGGGTCATGGTCGCGCCATGCCAGTAGTAGTCCGAAGCGAATGTATCACCCATCAGCACAAATGGAGGACGACGGGCATTTGGGTCGTTGGTGAAGCCTGCGCGAAAGGCTGCTACCGTGGGGTCATCTCCTAACTTGAGGTTGCGCGTCTGTAAGTAGGCCCACTTAGCGAGCGACGGGTTGAGGGTGTAGAGATTGGAGCGCATCCAGGCGGCTTCGGGTACCTTCGCCGGGCGCGGACCAGCGGCGCCGTTCGGGAAGATGCCGTAGGGCCAGTCCGGCGGCGCGTCATGCGGATCAATCTCGCGAGCAACATCGTTAACGACATAGGTGGCCCAGGCGGCAGAGCCGATCGAGGCGTCAGCGGGGTCCACGCCGGCGATGCCGTTGATCAGGATGTAAGCGCGGGCGAGGTCAAAACGCGGGTCAAGGCCGAGAGCCATCATGGATGCCGTCGCGTTGACAAGCGTGGTGCCGCTCACCATGCCAAGGACGGTGTGTTCGGCATTAGTGCGCAAAGCGTGGGTGCCTCCGGGGAAATCGACGACCTCGGACAGATGTTCGCGCTCGACCCAGAACTGAAACTCGCCAGGCGTGTCGCCAGTGTCCGCGCCTATCTCAAACGTCGTGACGATGACCGCGCGGATCGGCCAGGGTGTTTGCTGGGCCGGGGCAAAAGCACCCGCGAGCGCGAACAGGAACAGGAGCGCGACGAGCCGAGACGGGCGGGAATGCATGCGCTACTCCTGGGAGAACGGTGACTCAACCCAGAGTAGCGGCAGCAGACGGAAACGAAGCATGATTTTGTTTGCGTGAAGAGTGTGGCGACGTCTGGTAGTCTGCATGTCTGATTTGTGAGTCCCTTTGTCGGAAGGATCCTGGTCAATGCGATCTGTGTGCCGTGTGTTTGCGCTTGTGCTGTTTGCCGGAGTCATCGTGGGGCGGGTGCCCGCACAAGTGCAGCCTGCTTACCCCAGTGAGGTACCGGCAACCCTTACTCCGGTGGAGACCAGCTTTGACTATGTGCGTCGCGAGGTGATGATCCCGATGCGGGATGGCACCAAGCTATACACAGTGGTGCTGGTGCCGCGCGGCGCCAAGGGTGCCGGGATGCTCTTGACCCGGACACCCTACAGCGCGTCTGTGCTGACAGGGCACGCAGCGAGCCCGCACCTGGGGCCGACGCTCTACGGATATGACAATGCCACCGATGTGATTGTCGATGGCGGCTACATTCGCGTCGTGCAGGATGTGCGTGGCAAGTACAAGTCTGAGGGTGACTTTGTTATGAACCGGCCAGTGCATGGGCCGCAGAATCCCACGATGATCGATGAGTCGACCGATACCTACGACACCATCGACTGGCTTGTAAAGAATGTGCCGGAGAGCAATGGACGCGTCGGGATCCTCGGTATCTCCTATGACGGCTTTTTGCCATTGATGGCGCTCGTGCATCCGCACCCCGCCTTGAAGGTTGCGGTGCCGATGAACCCGATGGTCGATGGATGGATGGGCGATGACTGGTTTCATAACGGTGCGTTTCGCCAGCAAAACGAGCCGTATATCTACGAGCAGGAAGGCACGCGGGCGAATGAAGCGAAGTGGTGGAGCGGCACGCTTGATGACTATGACCAGTATCTCCGGGCGGGCTCGGCGGGTGAGTTAGGCAGGAGCCATGGCCTTGAGCAGATGGGCTTCTGGAAGAAGGTACTGGAGCATCCAGCCTACGACGCTTTCTGGAGTGATCAGGCAGTCGACAAGGTGCTTGCAGGCGAGCCACTCGCGGTGCCGATCCTGCTGGTGCATAGCTTGTGGGACCAGGAAGATATCTATGGCGCCATGGCGGTATACAAGGCGCTGAAGCCGAAAGATACAGCAGCGGACAAAGTTTACCTTGCGATGGGCCCGTGGCATCACGGGCAGGAGATCGAGGATGCTGCATCGCTTGGGCCGATACGCTTCGGCAGTGATACCGGGACCTATTTTCGCAGGCACGTGCTCGCGCCGTTTCTTGCGCACTACTTACAAGACGACACAGGCAAGTTAGATGTCTCGCCAGTAACTGCATATACGACAGGGGCAAATACCTGGGAGACGATGCAGGCCTGGCCGGTGGCGCCGACAATGAAACCGCTCTATCTCGGGGCAGGATTGAAGCTAGGCTTTACTGCGCCGGCGAAGAGCGGAGCGGAGTATGACGAGTATGTCTCGGACCCGGCGAAGCCCGTGCCGTACCGGACGCGGCCCGTGCAGTCTATGGGCTACGACGTCGGCATGACCTGGTCCGAGTGGTTGGTTGACGACCAGCGGGAGCCATCAAGCCGGCCCGATGTGCTGACCTATACAAGTGATGTGCTCACCGAGCCGCTCAAGATCACCGGGCAGCCCGTGGCGAAGCTCGTTGCCTCCACCAGCGGGACCGACGCGGACTGGGTCGTCAAGCTGATCGACGTGTATCCAGATGAAGTCGCCGGGCAGCCGGAGCTAGGTGGTTACGAGTTAATGATTGCGGCGGACATCTTTCGCGGGCGATACCGGGAGAGCTTCTCCTCGCCGAAGGCAATCGCGGCAGGCAAGCCGCTGATGTACACGTTTGCGCTGCCGCCAGCTAACCACGTGTTCTTGCCCGGGCACCGGGTCATGGTGCAGGTGCAGTCGAGCTGGTTTCCCTTGTATGACCGAAACCCGCAAACCTTTGTGCAGAACATTTTTTGGGCGAGGCCGGAGGAATATCAGAAGGCAACGCAGCGGGTGTGGCATGCGCCTCGGTTTGCGAGCTCGATCGAGCTACCGGTAGTAAGTGGGGCGGGGCGGTAGGTTTGCTCTGCGTGCGTGGAGGGGCCGAGCAGCCGCAGATGCTTCGCTACGCTCAGGCTGACACCGCTGCAGGTGTGAGTAAATCAAAAATGGAGCGAGTTACCGCTGACAAAGCCTGGCGCCCTACGAGCGCCAGCGAAGGGTGACCGGTCCTGGGATGGGATGGCGGAAGGGTGTGCCGGTGCGTTCAGACTCGAGGCGTGCCTGCTTGAGCGCGAAGTACCACTTGGCCGGGCGGTCTGCGTCGTCGATCAGCATCAGGGTCGGGTCGTAGCGCAGGCCTTCGGCTTGCTGCACCATCGTGAGTTGGTCCTGGGCGACGAAGCGCTTGCCGAAAAATGTAGCTATCGCTGTGACAAACGGCACGTTGTAGAAGATGTTCCACGCAGCGCACACGTCGATGCGGCAGGCGGCCGGCGTAGTTGGCGTGACGGTGGTGATGCTTGAAAACCACTTGGGACCGCAACGGATAGTCTCGATCCGGCGATTGGGCAGCACGAAGTCAATGGTTGTAGTGATCGGTTCCCCGTAGACGCCGAGCAGTTTGTAAGGCGCACTGTTCCCGGAAGGCTGGTGCGCGGACATGCGGAAGCCTTGTGCGCGAGGCTCATTGATCGGCTCGAAGTGCTTTTCTTTCTCATGAATGGAAGCCTGCTTGCGCCACCACCAGGACTGGTGAACAAAGGGTCCGTGAGCCGGGTCCATAAGGCCGATAATGCCGTGATCCACGTTGCAGGGCAGGTCGGCGGTAAGGTGCGCGGAGCGAAAGCGGGCGGAAAACTTGGGCGTCTCGGGAACCGCTGGTAGAGCGAGCTCTCCAGCGCGAACGCGTCCAGAGCCTGGCGCCGGGATGTAGACCCAGGCATAACCGTCTCGCTCCTCGCAGGGGAAGGCGGTGCCGTGGATGCGAGTCGCCTCCAGCGTGTCGTGCGAGGTGAGCGAAGGGATCGAGGTGCACTGGCCTGAGATTGGCTCGAAGGCCCAGCCGTGATATTTGCAGGTGAGGCTTGCTCCATCAAACCAGCCGCAGGAGAGCGGGATGCCGCGATGGGGGCAGCTGTCGCGCATGGCGAAGAGGCGGCCATCGGCCCGGCGGCCGAGAACCAACGGGATGCCGAGCAGGAGGGCCGTTTTTATCGTCTTACCGCCGAGCGCGCTGCTACGCAGGGCCGGGTACCAGTCGTTGTAGACCAGGGTCGCGGCTGGGCCGGTGGCAGGCGCGGCTGGGTCGAGAGTGACGAGCGAAGTAGCCATAGAGGGACATCTCCACTATAAGCGGCGGAGTGCTGTTGGTGGCAGCTGCCGGGATCTGGCGTTACTGGGGTCGGCTGAGCAGACCACGGTGCAAGCGCAGTCGCTCGCCCCGCCAGAGGACGATGTCTTCCGCGTAGCTCCACACCCAGAGCGCCAGGCCAACACAGTCGCGGAAGGGCAGCAGCCAGAGGTCGCGAAGCACTCGTCGGTCGCCAAGCACGCCCAGGCCAATCGCGAGCGCGACGCTGATGCGGACCACCAGCACGAGCAGAAGCAGGGCGAGACTGGGCAGGCTCGCCCCGCCGGCAATGCAGTTGAGCAGCGCCCACGGCAGGGCGTAGGTGAGTGCGAGGCCGAGGTACCCTCCGCGGCGCGAGTCGCGCATGGCGCGCGCCCAGCGAAGCTGGTGAGCCCAGAAGCCGCCAAAGCTGTACGGTGCGACTGACGTGGTGACCACTTCCGGCGACAGGATCACCCGGTAGCCGGCGCGGGTGAGCCGGGCGCCGAGTTCGTAGTCGTCCGCAAGGTAGTTGACCAGAGGCTCCAGTCCACCAATAGCCTGGAGAGCGGTCTTCGTCGTAGCGAGCGTCGAGCCAAGGCCGAAGCGCATGCCGCGCTCGAGCCAGCGCGCGGTGAGCACGCCCGGGAAGAAGTCCGTTGCAATGGCGAGAGCCTCGAGGCGGCCGCCGAGCGTAGGGTCGTCGCAGCCGGCGAGGCCGTGGGCGCGGCCGCGGTAGGGCGCCGTAACCAGCCCTACTTTGGACTTCGGGGGAGTCTGCATTTCGGGCGGAGGGAACTCGGCGAAGATGGCGGCCAGGTAGCCGGGGCCAATAGCGATGTCGCCATCGCTGATCACGATGTGCTCGTGAGCCGCATGCGGAAGCATCTGAACCAGGTTGCTGACCTTGCCGTTTGCGCCGAGCAACTCCGGGCAGTGGAGGATGCGCAGCGAGATGTGAGGGAACTCTGCCTGCAGCCGGGTGATGATCTCGACGCACGGGTCAGTGGGGTTGCTCAGGCCAAAGAGTACCTCGTAGGTCGCGCTGTAGCATTGCCGGCAGTGGCTGGCCAAGGCCTCGTAGAGGCTTGGGTCGACTCCTTTGAGCGGCTTGAGAATGCTCACAGGCGGAGCGAATGCATCGGGTGAGCCGCCGCGCTGCGAGAGCACGAAAGACCGGGCAGACCAAAGGGCAATCCCGCAGAACGCAAGGCCCGCGAAAGTGAGCGCAGCGGTAAGCAGGGGGAGCACAACGCCGAGGGCTGCGCTCAGCTCGGGGATGGTCGTCGCGTTCGGAGTCAAAAGCGGAACCGGAGGTTTGAGGACCGGGCAGCGGAAACACGCTGCGCCGGGCCGCTGAAACGCAAGTGCACGCGGCTCCCTTCAGGATGCCTGAGACAGCAGCATCCGTCGAGGTGATCCAAGCCCCGAGTGCACGCGCAAACGGCTTACTCGTTGTTTGCGCCTCTGTCCACGCGGCTCGCAGGCGAGGGCTTACAGCTGGAATCGCTCGGCGGCTTCTCTCCCGCTGTACGCGTCCCTGGGCAGTGCAGAGGCCGCGAGCAGGCTGGTGGCGCTTGCAGGCGGCAGGCGCTCCACGCCCGGCCCCTTGCCGTCCGGACGGGTCTTCGAGCCGACAGCCGTCCAGAGCGGGTCGCCCATCGCCACGCCACTGCGCAGCAGCGCTTCAGCAGAGGCGGCCGCAAGTGGACGAGAGAGCAGAAAGCCCTGCACCATGTCTGTGTCGAAAGCCTTCAGCTGTTCGAGTTCCTCCTGGGTCTCGACACCTTCTGCGATGATCCGCTTGTCCAATGTTCTGGCCAGCTGCACAATCATCCGGACCAGCTCGGAGCGGCGCGGATCCCGGTGCAGATTCTGCACGAAGCTTCGGTCGATCTTGACCACATCAAAGGGGAAGCGCAGCAGGTAGCTGAGCGAGGAATAGCCGGTCCCGAAGTCGTCCAGGCAGATACCGATCCCCTTAGCGCGGGCACGGGTCAGCACGTCTTCAACCGTCTGGTATCCCTGGATCAGCACAGATTCAGTCACTTCAAGCTTGAGCAGGGGAGGGTTAAGGCGCGAGGCTCGTAGCGTCTTCAGGACCTGGTTCAGCAATCCGGGATCAGAGAACTGGTGCGCGGAGACATTGACCGCGATGCGGAGGTTTATGCCGAACTGCTCGTTCCACGCCTGGCACTGATGGCAGGCCTTCCAGAGCACCTGGCGTCCAAGTTCGAGGATCAGACCGGTATCTTCTGCAATCGGGATGAACTCGGCGGGTGAAATCATGCCGCGTTCTGGGTGACGCCATCGTGCAAGAGCCTCGAATCCCGTAACCGACATCGTTTGCAAGGCAAAGACAGGTTGGTAATAGACCTCCACCTCACCCGCCACCAAAGCCTTGCGCAAGGCAGTCTCAATATCCAGCTTGTTCCTGGCCACAGCCAGCATCTTGGGCGCGAACTTCTGGGCTCGGTCTTTCCCTGCAATTTTGGCCCGGTACATCGCGCAGTCAGCATTCTGAAGCATGCTATCCGCTGTCGCGGAGCGGTCGCTCATCACGATGCCGATGCTTGCCGTGACGTGGATCAGGCGGCCTTCTAGCTTGAGCGGGCGGCGCAGGCGCTCAATGATGCTCTGTGCCATCGACTCAGCCATAGGTGCGTGCGCGTGATCGAGCAGCACAACAAATTCGTCGCCCCCTTGCCGGGCGACCAACCCCGCCCCTCCAACCAGGGTGTTCAAGAGCTTCCCGATCTCAACCAGCAGCAGATCGCCCAGGGCGTACCCCAGCCCATCGTTGATCGTTTTAAATCGGTCCAGGTCGACAGAGAGCAGGGCCGGGCGCCTGCCTGCAGTGGAGGAGTGCGCAAGCAAGCGCGTCAGCTGTTGGTGAAGCATGGTCCGGTTCGGGAGACCGGTCAATGAATCGTGCAGTGACGTGTATTCAAGCTGATTGTGAGCCGAATGGAGCTGCCACTCGCGCGTACAGGTGCGGGCGGCGAAGATGACAAAGGAGATGGCCAGCATAGGCGTGCCGACAACCATGCTGTGCTGCGCGAGAACAACCGAGCCTGCCATCGACATCAACGCCATGCCCATTGCAGTGATGCCGTGAAGCTGCCGCGGATAGGGAAGCTCCCGCGTCGCCCAGCGCGGCAGCCTCGGCCTGAGCTGCTCGCCTGCGAGCGTTGCGATGGAAAAGGTGGTAAACGGGATCGACCAGCAGAGATCGAGCAGGGTGCCGCCGTGGGCGCCGTGCTGCTCCAGGACGTAGTCGAGCCACGTAGCGATGGTGTAGCTGGTGGTAAAGAAGATGGCGCTGCGATAGATCGAGCGCTCCTCCCGGTCATGCGCGATCGAGAAACGAAGCAGCACAGCGAGCGTGAGCGCAACGTTCTCCACATCATAGGCAAGCGGTACGCGAATGATGCCTGGATGCGGGAAGATCAGGACGAACATGATCGCGAACAGTGTGCAGGATTGCGCCCTGTCAAGCCAGGCGACGGGGTCGTGAGCCCCGGACCGGGATGGCGTTGCCGCAAGGACAAGCAGCGGCAAGGCGAGCATGAGCCAGAAGATGTCGCTGGCAAGGATTGCAGCCGGTCCCGGGCTGTGGAAGAGGCCAGCGAGGAACACCAACTGTCCCAACTCCCAGCACAAAAATGTCGCAAACAGCTGAAGCCACAGCCAGCGCCATCGCTGGCTGCCGGAGCGCGCAGCGCAAGCCAGGCAAACGGCTGCTGAGAGTGCAGCTGCCACAGACTGCACCACGTTGGAGGCGACGATCGCGTGAGCAAACAGAAAGAAGACCGCTACGTGGGCAGCTTGTGTCACCACAACCAGGAGCAGCAGCGCACGCAGCAGGCGGCTAGGGGCCTGAGTCGGTGCAGCGGACACCTGCAGCTCGCCGGGATCGAGGGTAGACACCATAAGAGCTTCCCCTCCTATCGACATTCGAGGGCGTTTCTCTAGCCCGCTCGTGCCGCAAGCGCAGTTTTCCTGTCCTCTGGTAATGTGACGTTGCACGGCGAAAGCGGAACCGGCGTTAACGAAGAGACGTATATTCTTGTGCCGTTCATGTTGGACTGTGGCAGCGGCATCGAAGGGGAGCCGGGATGCAACGGAGACCAGAGCGTGATCGCTTTCTGAAAAGGTGCGGCCTTATCGCGTCTGCATTGTTGGTAGGCCTGCTCGCGGGTTGTTCGCTCAAGGTAGACAAGGGGAAGAACGGCGAGAACAAGGATGTGGACATCCACCTGCCCATGGGCGGGCTGCATGTACAGCACGATACGACCACCGCCGAGGACATCGGCCTGCCTGGCTATCCCGGAGCGTCGTTGCGCAAGGACGCAGACGGCGAGCAATCTGCCAATGTGCACCTGGGCTTTGGCAAGTGGCAGCTTCATGTGCGCGTCGCCAAGTACCAGACCCCAGACCCGCAGGCCAAGGTCATGGCGTACTACCGCAATGCGCTTGGGCGTTACGGAACGGTGCTCGAGTGCCGAGACGGCACGGCAGTAGGCGGAGAGAAGATCACGCGCGAAGGTCTCTCGTGCGACGACAAGCATTCTCAGCCAACCGGGGTGCACACCGATACAGTGAACATGCAGAATGACCTGCGCGCTGGATCAAAACACCACCAGCACATTGTGGGGTTCGGTCCGACCCTTCAGGGTCAAACGGCTTTCACGCTCGTCGCCATTGACCTGCCGCAGGGACTCGAGAAAAAAGACAGCGAGGAGTAGCCTTCGCGCTTGCGCCGTGCTGCAGCGTCTGCGGGCCGGTCGTCGCCAGTTCAGGCCTATGCCTGCTTCCACGCGGCTTGTGTAAGACTGTTGGCAACGCTCATGGAACCGGTTTGCCCACGCTGCCACGCTACACTCGCCCCCGGGGCCCACTACTGTACCGAGTGCGGCGCGCCGCAGTTGACTGTGGAGCAAGTGGATGCAGAGGCCGAGGAGGCAGGCGCGAATGGCTCGACCGCGCTTGCCGGGAGCCAGATCGCGTGGCCTACTGCGATCGGCACGGCTGCACTGATCTCGGTGCCTGTAGGATTGATGAGCTCGCTGCTTTCCTTCAGCACCCTGTGGGTGATCGCGGGAGGAGTGTGGACCGTCTCGCTCTACCAGCGACGAGCCAAGGTACGCTTTGCCGGTGCCCTCACCAGTGGACTGGGCGGACGTATCGGGTGCGTCTTCGGCGTCTTTGCCGCAGTGGTAGCGACCCTGGTGGATGCCCTGAGCCTGCTGTTCAGCCGCTACGGTCTGCATCATGGCGGCGAGATCGACAGCCGCCTGCACCTGGCGATGCAGTCCGGTATCGATCGGGTCGTCGCCAGCAACCCGGACGCCGTGCACCAGCTTCCCTGGTTTTTCCACTTCTGGCTCTCGCCTGAGGGGCAAGCCGGCCTCGTGCTGGCCTCGGCCGTCCTGTCCGCCGGATCCATGCTGGGTTTTTCGGCGCTCGGAGGCGCACTCGGAGCACGCTACGGCGGTATGCGCGCACTTAGATCCAAGTGACCCGTACCATGACGAAGTACGATTGCTGAAAACGAAAGAGAACCGCTTTCCATGACGACGAATTTGCCCGAGCTTCGTGAAAAAGGCCGCATCCTGTCCGCCTCTGAGATCGAGCGCACACTCGTGCGTTTGGCTCACCAGATTGTCGAGAAGAACAGCGGCGCCGAAAACCTTGGCCTGGTCGGCATCAAGCGCCGTGGCGTGCCTCTCGCGCAACGCATCGGAAAGCTCGTTGCCGGTATCGAAAAGCACCCGGTAGACGTGGGCGTGCTGGACATCAGCTTCTATCGCGACGACCTCAGTACCCGCGACATCCGTCCGG
>CAZZYO010000029.1:24080-35896 GCA_964658255.1 Candidatus Babeliales bacterium | reverse complement strand
CGCTTCAAGGTGTGGCAAGGGAATTTCGCGTGTCTGATCGTCGTCGCCGGTGCCGGTGGAGAAGAGAAGAAGGGCGGCGAGAGCGAGCGTCAGCAACGTACTCAGCCAAAAGCTGAGTAGCCCTCTCACAAAAATGGTCATGCCTTGTTGGCCCCTTCGCCTAACACATAGACGTAGCCAATGCCGCGTACGCTCCGGATGCGATCACCGCCGGAGCTGGACGGCCCAAGCTTTCGGCGCAGGTTGCTCACCAAGGTGTCGATGCCGCGGTCGTTGAGGGTGCGTTCCCGCTCGAGCACCTGGTTGACGAGCTCCTCGCGTGCCAGCACCGTGCCGGCCCGCGAGAGCAGCAGTTGCAGTAGAGCGAACTCGGAGCCGGTGAGATCTTTCTCTTCCCCGTCTGAACAGACACGGCGGCTCCGGGCATCAAGCTCTATGTCGTCTACGCGCAGGTAGGCGAGCCTGCCCTCGCGCGGTTGCACTCTCCGCAGGATGCTGCGCACGCGCTCCAGCAACTCGTCCGGGTCAAAGGGTTTTGGCAGGTAATCGTCGGCGCCTGAGCGCAGGCCGCGCACGCGGTCGCTGGTTGAGCCACGCGTGGTGAGCATCAGCACAGGCACGTCAGAAAGGTGACGTATCTGCTCAAGGACCTCAAAGCCCTGCATACGCGGCAGCATTACGTCCAGGATCACCAGCGCGATCGGCTCGTCGTGGATCATGCGCAGGCCAAGCTCACCGGTCTGCGCGACCGAGACGCGGAAGCCGTCCTGCGCCGCATACTCTTTCAGTAGCTCGCCCAGGGATGCATCGTCGTCGATGAGGAGCAGGTGAGTGTGCCAGGTGAGCAATTCTGTCTGTATGTCCGGCATACTCCCATTCTGCTCTCCGCGCCTATTCAGGGGCAGGGAATATTGTCGAGAAGTGTCAGATACCCAGCCCTGCTCTCCGCGTATCCCAGGCCTCTTCCAATGTCGAGACTTGTCGAGCAAGGGTTTCCCCGGCTACAGTTTCTCGCGCGCTCACGTCTACCTGCTTAGCTGAGGATCAGTCACAGCACAGTTGCTAGGTAGGGAATCCATGCATCGACTAAGAGTGCTCATCACGGACGCCTTCTTGCTCGTGGCAGTAGTGGTCGTGACGGTCGCGTATGTGCAAGAGAGACCACCGCCCGGTTGAACGCGCGCCGACCATGCCCGCGCAGCAGAAGTCACCTGCCGATAACGGCTCGCACGAGCCTGAGCGGCTAATAAGATTACTGACGCCAGAGGGGATGAACGGGGAGCACTTGCCCCATTCTTGAGGAGCAAGCCACACGCATGCAGATTCCGTTTGCTGATCATGTGAGCTCGATTGAGAAACAACGCGCGTCGTGACGCAGGTGAGCAGAATTTCTGATGCAAAGATACGCGGCCTGTGTACGGATGACCACAGAGCCCGCTTCGCCAAGAGCACGCGGGAGTAGCAGGCAAGAATGCACCGCGCGCAACATTGATTGCCTGACATGATTCCGTGCCCGCAGAACCGGCGGCAGTGCGTGACGCCATGGGAACACTAGAGGAGACAGGATGACTTTTATAGGCAGGAAATGGCCGGGTAAGTCCGCAGCAAAGGTGGGATGGCTGGCGCTACTTTTCATGCTCCCGATGTGTGCCGCCGCGCAGCAGCCTGCGCGGCGTGTTACCCAAGCTGTCGACATAACCAGCCGGGTGGTGATCAACAACTCTCGCTCGCCTGTATCGCAGGCTGCACACGACGGTGGCAGAGTTGCCTCCGGAATGCGCCTTGAGAGCATGAGCATTGTCTTCAAACGCAGCGATGCACAGGAAGCTGATCTCAAGTCGTTGCTCGCCTCGCAGGCAGACCTGCATTCCGGCTCGTATCATCAATGGCTTGATCCGGATGCGTTTGCTGCCCGCTTCGGCATGAACGACGCTGACGTGGCTGCTGTCAAGGCGTGGTTGGAACAACAGGGATTCGCGGTGGGGAGTGTGGCTCGCAGCAAGAACCGTCTCCACTTCTCAGGGACCGCTGCGCAGCTTGAGTCGGCCTTCGCAACGGAGTTGCACTCCTATCAGCTTCACGACACGACCATCTATGCGCCATCCACTGACCTCAGCATTCCGGCTGCGCTCTCTCCCGTAGTACAGAGTGTCCAGAATGTGTCCAGCTTGCGTCCGCGCCCACATGTCATCTTCAAGTCGCCGCAACGTGCCAGCCCGCAGTTCACCTCCAGCCAGTCCGGTAACCATCAACTTCAGCCCGGCGACGTAGCTGTCATCTATAACATCACCCCTGCTTACAGCGCGGGCTATACGGGCGGAGGCCAGTCCATTGCAATTGCCGGACAGTCATCGATTGTTTTGTCGGATATAGAGAACTTTCAGAACGCGGCAGGGCTGACGGTGCGGGACCCCGTCCAAGTGCTGGTGCCGAACACCGGGAGTGCGGCGGTAAGCACGGGCGACGAGGCCGAGTCGGATCTTGATCTTGAATACTCCGGCGGCATCGCGAAGGACGCTACGATCTACTTCGTCTACACGGGGTCAGATACCAACTACGGCACGTTCGACGCGATCCAATATGCAGTGGACACCCGCATCGCTCCTATCATTAGCAACAGCTATGGCACCTGCGAGACAGAGTTGAGCGCGAGTGATTACTCCACTCTGGAATCTGTGATGGAACAGGCTGCATCGCAGGGACAGACCGTCATTACTGCAGCGGGAGACAGCGGATCTACCGACTGCCAGCCGGATACCGGTCTTACTACCGCCCAGCGGGAGGCACTTGCCGTCGATTATCCCGCGAGCAGCGCGTATGTGACAGGCATGAGCGGAACTGAGTTTCCCTCTGCTGATGTATCGACCTCGAATACCACTTACTGGACGGCTGCGAGCGGAAGTGATGTGGTCACCTCCGCGCTCTCCTATATCCCCGAGCAGGTATGGAACGACGACTCGTCTTCGAGCGGTTTAAGCGCGGGCGGCGGAGGCACCAGCGCACTGACAAACCGCCCAAGCTGGCAGACGGGTGTTACAGGCATGCCATCGGGAGAGTACCGACTGGTACCTGATCTTGCGCTGGACTCCTCTCCCAATAACGCAGGCTATCTTTACTGCTCCAGCGACTCTACGTCCACGCAGATTACTGGAAGTTGTTCCAATGGTTTTCGTGACAGCAATGCCACCTATCTGACCGTTGCGGGCGGTACAAGCTTTGCCGCGCCCATCTTTGCCGGAATGCTTGCAATCATCAACCAAAAGGAGAACTCTACCGGGCAGGGAGAGATCAATGCCACCTTGTATACACTTGCCGGTAACTCCACGTCGTATGCTTCCGTGTTCCACGACATCACCTCCGGTGGCAACCAGTGCACCGCGGGCTCAGGCTACTGCTCCTCTGTTGGGCAATCAGCCTACCCTGCCGGCGCCGGCTACGATGAGGCAACCGGTCTCGGCTCCGTCAATTTTGATAATCTGCTGAACAGTTGGCCATCCACCTCTTCGGCCTCTCTCAAGGCAACAACGACCGCATTGGCTGCCGCGAGTGCGACGCCAACATCAGGCGCGAGTGACGCAATCAGCATTGCCGTGGGTGCCGCGGACAGTACCCGTAACATCGGAACAACGCCTACGGGATCGGTAACAATTGAGGTAGATGGAACCACGCAGAGCCCCACGCTCCAGCTCTCGAGCGGAGCGGCTACTTATACCTTTTCCTCTTCAACTGCGGGTTCGCACGTGATTCTAGCGACCTACTCCGGTGACGCTACCTACGCAGCCTCTCAGGGCACAACGACAGTGACCGTCGGCAGCTCCAGCACGGGTTCCTCAACCGGCACCTTCTCCCTGGCAGCTACAAATATCACAGTAGCGCGAGGGAGCAGCGCTTCATCGACGATCACCGTCACATCACAGAATGCATACGCGGGCACCGTTGATTTGACCCTGTCCACCAGCAGTACCTCACTCAACACGTACGGTTGTTATGACGTAACGAATCCTACGTTGACATCCAACAAGACAGTCATTACCACGCTTACCATCTACACCTCGGAGACCGTGTGCAATACAACGGCGTCGGTCAAGAATGGCAAGCGGCGAAACTTCGTCGGCACTAGCCGAACAGCAGGCAGCGCGAAGACTTCCGCGCTACAGACACGGCTACTCGAGCCTGTCAGTGCGGTGTCAGCGCTGGCTGGCTTGCTTGTGATAGGCCTGGGAAGGCGCAGAAGGATCTGGCACATGGTACTCGGATGCTCCCTGCTGACGTTAAGCCTGGGCGCTGCGAGCGGTTGCGGCAGCAGTTCGAGCAGTAGCTCAACATCGACCGCGGCGGACGTGGCGACCGGAACCTATACGTTGACAGTTGATGGCAGCGACTCCTCCAACAGCAGCATCTCAGCCGAGACGACCTTTACTCTTACAGTGAACTGAACGTCATAAAGTTCGTGCAATAACAATGCCTCCGACATTCGTCGAAGGCATTGTTATTTGTATCAAGCCTGGTAGCACTCACCCCAGTCTAGAAGGTGCCAACGGTGCTGCAAGGCAGTGATTGCGGTGGCGGGTGAAAAGCGCCATTGCTCTTGCTTATCCCAGGGGACGCTCGATGCTGTTGGGCGCCGCAGTGTCTGTGTCTGGAGCATCCGGCTTCCAGCGCAAAAGCAAAGGCTCAAGAGCAGCATGCGGCAAAGGCTTCGCCGGCGCTTCCGGCGAGATGGCCGGGGCACCAGGTATGGTTGGCGTCGCATTCGGGGCCCTTGTGGGCGCCGTGGCTCCGCGGCCGAGGGGTTCAAGCAAAGTAGCAGGCTCTGCGCGACGCACTTCCACTGCGTTCGTCGTGCCCGAGTCGATGTCTCGCACGTTGAGCGGACTCAACTCAGTGGCTCGTACGATGTGTGGTATGAGAAGAAACACGATCTCATCGTCAATCACCTCGCGTTTCTGCGTGCTGAACAGATACTTGATCAGCGGCAGCTCTCCCAGGCCAGGAGTCCCGCTCACCGCAAGGCTTTCACTGCGTTCGAGCACACCGCCTACAATATTGGCTTCGCCTTCCTTCAGGCGCACTACCTGCTCGATGGTGCGCTGACTGATGATAGGCTCAGTGACCCCGCTGATCGTGCTGTCCCCATCGTGTGCTGAGACTTCTATCTTCAGCTTCAGCGTCACGTCCCGGTTGTAGTGAATGGTCGGCTTCATGTCGATATTGACGCCGATATCTACGTATTGAAACTGGGTCTGGGTGCCGCTGCTGCTTGACGAGGTGCTTGCCGTGTAGCTGCCGGTGGCGATCGGAATACGCGAGCCGATCTTGAGTATCGCCTGCTGCCCGTCCGTGGCACGCACGCGCGGATTCTGGAGCACCCGGGTATCACTGTCAGACAGCAGCATTTCGGCCTGTGCTTCACCCACAGTCACGGCAAAGTTCGTACCGTTAAGGTGGCCGAGCGTGTTCAGCGTAAGACTGGACGAGGTTGACGTAGATGAACTGGTTGTGGAAGAGACGCTTGCCTGCAGGTTCACGCTGGCGCTCTGTGGGAGTTGAATCCCGATCTCTCGCAGCTTGTCGCGTGAGACCTCGATCACGGCTACATCGACCACCACCTCCGGTCTGGCTTTGTCCAAATCTGAGATGAGCTTCTGCGCCAGCATCAGTTCGTCAGGTGTGGCACGCATCACGATAGCGTTTTGACTCGGCACCCCGTAGAGCTTGGCGTTAGGCAGGACGTTGCGCAAGGCTGTCTGCATGTCGTTGAGGTCATTTTGCTGCGCAGCATTGGCCAGGAAGAACGTCTGAATGCCTTGCTGATCGAGTTCGGTGCGCTTGCCCCGTGTGTTTAGCGCAACGAAGATTGTGTTGGATGTAACAGGACGCCAAAAAGTATTCGATAGGCTGGCAACAATGCCGAGCGCATCAGCCACCGATACGCCGGTAAGATCGAGCGCCACGCGTTTGCTGGTGTAATCCGGATCGAAGATGATGTTAAGGCCGCCTAGTTTGCCGATGGATTGGTAGATTACCCTGCTGTCTTCGACCATGTGCAGGGTAAGTGGCTCGGTTGTGAGAGGTTTAAGTTCAACAGGAGAGCGCATGCTGTCCATGGCTTTCAGTGCGGCATTATGCAGGGGGGTCTCCGGCGGCTTGTCGGACGGATGATCGATCTGCTGTTGCGCCAACCCAATACCGCGCTTGGCCAGGTCGTTGGAGGGGTCCATCTCCAGGCCGCGCATAAACTCAAGCACTGCGAGCTTCCACTCACCCTGCTCTTCAAGGCGCTCGCCGCGGCTTACGTGGACGGAGGCGGCAAGCACGCGGACTCGCTCATAGGCCGTCTTAAAGCGCAGATCTTGGGGCGCGCGCTCGAAGGCCTGGTGGTAGCAGGAGTAAGCCGCCTCGAAATCTTCGCGGGCTTCGGCAGCCACACCCTGCTTGTACAGGCTTGCGCCGGAGGTGCCGGCAGGCAGACGCTCCCCAGCACAGGGGAAAGAGAGGAGAGCTGCAACAGCAAGCAGGCAGGGAGCAGCCCGGAGTGTATGGCTATAGGGGCGCAGCGAACATGTTGTGGGACGAATGCGTGAGACGGTCATAGAGCCCTCTGTGCTAATGACGCAAGAATGCGACGTTAGAGTTGAGCTATCACACTTCTCGACAAATGATCCCGCAGCAAGTCTTCAGGATCGAGAGCGATGTTGCCTCTGCTCGCGTCTTCATGGGTATGGCAGAAGGTGCAGGGGGCGGGATGCGTGGCAACGTCAACGAAGGCCCAGGCCGGACGTGCAGGTGGCTCGTCCTATGTGCGGCGGTATGGCCGACAAGTTTAGCGATGATTGCGCAAACGCCAAGCAGCTCCGCGAGCGCCAGCACGAGCCAGGAAGCAACAGAGACGTCGGCAACTGTGCAAATGACCATGCCTCTCACCCTTGCCTATCGACAGGGCAAGCACGCTTTCAACCTAAAAGGCACTGCAGTTGCGATAGCTCAGCAGGTATTGGAAGGCTACGGTGTTCAAGCGTTTGCCGCGGAGGACCGTGGCGGGGCTATGATCCATTTCGAGACAGAAGAGGTGGATTACGAACAGGCGAAGGAATTGATGCAACTCGCCACAGGCTTCCTCGTGATCCCGATGGACTCAACCCATGTGCTGGTTACCAGGGATACAAAGCAGAATCGCCAGAACCTGCTGCGCGAAGAAACTGAGGTATTGCACTTGCCTACCCTAAGTGCGGCTGATCTGGCAGACGTGACAAACATCGCGAAAAGCATCTTTGATGCGCCGAAGGTAGCTGCCGATCCTTCTGCGATGACGGTAACGATAGAGGCACCCGAGTCGCGATTGCTTGCCTTCAACGTGACGATGGAACAGCTTTTTCAAGGCGCCAACCAGATTCTGGTCGACCTCAGTCTCTCGGAGTTCGACCGCAGCCGCTCGGTAAATATCGGGCTGCAGCTGCCTCAATCGAGCACAGTCTTTAATGTAGATAGCGAAATCGATTCTGCTATCGCTAGTAATTCCTCAGCGGTAAGTGCCATCATCTCCTCCGGCCTGGCCTCGCCGACCGACTACGCCGCCATCGCGGCCATCCTGGTGGAAGAGGGCCTGGTAAGTGGGGTACTCTCAGAGCCTTTCGCGCTCTTTGGGGGAGGACTCACCGAGACCGGGCTCACCTTTGGAACCTTGGCCGCAAACCTGGCGTTGAACTCGTCAGAATCGCGTACGCTCAACCACGCTTTTATACGCGTCCGCGAGAATGAGCCAGCTACGCTAAAGCTCGGCACGCGCTACCCTGTGGAGACGGCGCAGTACACAGGAGCGTATTACTCGTCTGCAGGCAAGGTCGTGAGCAGCACCACCCCTGAAGTTCAGTATGAAGACCTGGGCTTTGAGGTAAAGGTAACCTCGCATGTGCAAGGCGACAATCGCGTACAGCTCGCGATCGAGATGAAGCTAGAGGGACTGAGTGGGTCCAGTATTAACAGCATTCCAGTCCTGAGCAGTCGCATTCTGAAGACGATGCTCTCAGTACCGGAGAATCGCCGCGCGATGTTTGCCAGTGCGCTTACGCGCCAGGAGTCTGGCAGCCTTGATCAATTGCCCGGTGCCGGAGAATGGACGAATAACAGTACGGACGATGATGAAGCAGAATTGGTTCTGCTGGTGACGCCATACATAGCTCATAAGGCACACGAGGAATCATCCGGCCGTTTAGTCCTGCTCCCGGTTCACGACTAGGTTTTGTAAGTGCGGGACCGTTGCATGAACGTGGCCAAGTGGTCCCTGGGGGAGCATCGTAGAGCCAAGAACAAAGGGGACCTTTGGTCAGGTAATCAACGAGGCGTCGCGCCGTGAGGTGGATTGTCGCCTCCGAAGTTCCGAAGAGGCGGCAAGAAGGATCTGGACATCCAGCCCCCCTGTTGGACGGTTACTTGCCATGATCTTTCCGCCATGGAGATGCACAGCACGTTCGGCGATGGCCAGGCCAACGCCAAAGCCTCCGGAGCTCTCCGATCTCGCCATATCTACGCAATAAAATGGTCGAAAGATCTGAGAGAGATGATCCAGCGGAATCCCCGGCCCCATATCTCTCACGGAGACCTTAAGGCCGCCGCAGGTTGTCTGAACAGCGGCTGCATCCTGTAAATCAAGCTCGCTCAACTCCACTTCGATAAGGCCGCCAGCAGGGGTATAACGGATCGCGTTCCTCAAGATATTCTCCACCGCTCGGCTGAGCATCTCCGGTTGCCCAGTCATCTGGCTGTCTGTCACCCGAGAGTGGAACTCTATCTTGCAGCCCCGCGCACTCGCCTCAAAATTCGCGTTCTCCATCAAGTCCTCAATCAGCAGTTGCATGTTAAAGCTATCAAGGCGAGGCGCCAGATTGGTGCTTTCAAGCAGCGAGAGCGTGAGCATTTCGCCGATGAGTGCGTTGACCTTCTCAGCTTCCTGCTCCATTTGGTCAAACATTGAGTGGTCGGCGGTGCTGTCTTCGCGGGCAAGTTCGAGGGCCATCCGTAAACGCGCTAAGGGCGAGCGAAGTTCGTGGGAGATGTCTCGAACGAGCATCTTCTGCGCATCGATGAGTTCTGTTACCCGGTCGGCCATGCTGTTGAAATCGTTCATCAGTGTTCGCACATCAGCGCTGTCGAATCTTCCCCAGCGTGATCGACCAGTGACGGAAAGACGAGTGTCCAAGTCACCTGCAGTGAAGGTACGGAATGCCATGGATAGAGCGCGAATTGGACGAGTGAGCAGATACGCGCAAATAAACGTCACCAGGATCGAGACCGGTAAGGCACTCTTGGGGAACGGCGGAAACCATGGCGGGCCGGCGAACGGAGACCGCAAGATGATGAACCACTTCGTACCAGACTTAAGCGTGACAGGGAGTGCGTGAACCCATTGCGCCCTGTCCCTGGCACCGGCTAAGGCGTCTTTACTCATGGAACGTTGGAGAACCGTCCTGTCGACAGGTGTCAGGGATCGACCACACAGCGGATTTCCCTGCCTGTCCGTGACAATGGACTGAGGATCAGAAAGGGAAGCGGCGGCGCAGCCATGGGCTTGGTAATCCTGAAGCACCAGAGCCAGGGAGCGCCCCACGGAAGTCGTGACGATCGCCTGCAGTTCGGTCGGCGAGTGGGGTGGGTCCCCGGGAAAAAAAACAGTGGCTCCCACGAACACTGCGATGGTGGCAAGCCAGAACGAGAAGAACAACTGAACAAAAAAGGTGCGCATCGACGCTACGCTTCTCCGACTTGGGATTCCGGCATGGATGGGGAGAAGAGGTAACCGCTACTCCGTATGGCAATCAGCCCGCCCTTAAAGAGTGGAAGCGATTCCAACTTCTTGCGCAGACGGGAGACGTGCATGTCGAGGCTCCTGTCATAAGCACGGTGCGGCCGTTGCAGGGCCTCGCTACAAAGCACGTCGCGGTTCAGCACCTCTCCAGGGTGAGCAAGAAAGACACAGAGGAGCAGATATTCCACGTCGGTCAGGTCGAGCAAACGGTCACGAAACGTCACCTGACGATTTGGCACATCAATGGTAAAGCCACGGGCCGCTTCTCCAGCAGACATATCAGCACGTGGCCCCACGTGTGCTCGACGAACGACTGCACGCATGCGAGCTAGTAATTCCCGGGGATTGAATGGCTTGGGGAGGTAGTCATCTGCGCCCATTTCAAGACCTACGATCCGGTCGATCTCTTCGCCGCGCGCCGTCAGCAATAAGACATGGGGATTGATCTCTCGCTGCAGTCTACGCAAGACTTCAAACCCATCGAAGTCCGGCAGCATCACGTCAAGTACGACCAGCTCCGCACGGGCCCTGCGTGCAGCTTCCATCCCCGTGGCTCCCGTGTGTGCACATGTCACCTTCCAACCGTGACGTGTTAAGTAATCCTGCAGCATCGCGCAGAGCTTTACGTCGTCATCGATTACCAGCACGCGATCTTTCTCGACAGTGTGTGATTCTGCCATGTGCGCCCCCTTCGATAGTTTGCGCTCAAAGTTCCTCAAAGAGTTCGACAGGTGACACATCGTTACATTTCGTGACCCATCGTTACCCCCGTATAGCCAAGATTCGGCGACTCTAAGCTACGAGGTATCGATGCTCCCTTCCGAGAAGCCAGTGCAACAGCCTGCGACCCAAATGCCCGATGACGCTCGCGCGTCCCGCCATAAGTCGGGCAAACGTCAGTGGCTCGCCTGGATTCTTGTTCTGATCGTTTGCGGCATGTTGATGATTCCCTTACTTCTGCCCACAAAGCCTCCGGGTGGAATGCCTCCGGGCATGGGACCTGCTGGTCCCACCGCACAAGGCGCCAGCGACAGAGGCACCAAGGCCTCCAGACCGCCTCCCAGTGTCCTCGCGGCTACAGGCAGCAGTACTTCGGTAACGGCCGCCAAAGTGCAGTTTGGGCACATGGATATCTTCTTGGACGCCCTCGGCACAGTAACGCCACTCGCGACGGTGAACGTTTACAGCCAGGTTAGCGGGCGCATCCTTGCAGTCAAGTACCGTGAAGGGCAGATGGTCAGCAAGGGACAAGTGCTAGCCGAGATCGATCCACGCCCGACCGAAGCGCAGTTGGAGCAGGCGCAAGGTAGCCTGGCGAGGGACCAATCGCTTCTAGAGCAGGCGCGGGTGAACCTGCAACGTTACCAGGAAGCAGTAAAGGATCACGCAATCGCCGAGCAGACGGTTTTTGACCAGTCCGCAACCGTCAAGCAGGAGGAGGGCACGGTGGCCAATGACGTAGGCCAGGTGAAGTACTACGAAGTACAGCTCAGCTACTGTCATATCGTAGCGCCGATCTCCGGAAGGATCGGACTGCGCCTCGTCGACACCGGAAACACAATCTTTTCGGGAAGCTCGACCACGATGGCAACCATCACGCGGCTGAATCCGATCACCGTTGTCTTCTCTTTGGCAGAAGATCATCTTGCGACGATCCGACGAGAAACAGGGCCGAGTCATGGAGCCTTGACGGTTGATCTTTATGACCGCTCGCAGAGCAACAAGTTGGCTACTGGGAAGCTGCTTACCCTGGATAATCAAGTGGATACGAGCACCGGAACCGTGCGGCTGCGCGCTCAATTCGATAACGCCTCGAGTTCGCTCTATCCGAATCAGTTTGTAAATGCCCGGCTGCAGGTGGACACCCTTAATGATGCCAAGCTGCTCCCAACCGGGGCCGTGCAATACAACGGCCAACAGGCGTTCGTCTATGTGGTGAAGCAGGACTCAACCGTCGCGTTGCGTAACATAACCGTCATCAACACAGAAGGGAGTCAGAGCGCTGTCGCCGGCC
>CAZZYO010000029.1:0-24070 GCA_964658255.1 Candidatus Babeliales bacterium | reverse complement strand
GACACGGTGGTGACCAGCAACTTCGACCGACTTACCGATGGCGCAAAAGTGACGGTCGCCTCGGGCCAGTCTTCCATGATGGGGCCTGCTTGATGAATATTTCGAGGCCCTTCATCACGCGGCCGGTTGCGACGATCCTACTGATGGTGGCGATTCTTCTGGTTGGCGTTGTGGCCTACCGGCAGCTGCCGATCTCCGCTCTGCCGGAGGTCAACTATCCTACCATTCAGGTGCAGACGCTCTACCCCGGTGCCAGCCCGGAGGTGATGAGTTCCACTGTCACCGGACCACTGGAAAAGCAGCTTGGCCAGATGCAGGGCCTCTCCCAGATGACCTCCACCTCTTCGGGAGGCGCGTCGGTGATCGTAATGCAGTTTGACTTAAGCGAGGATATCGATGTCGCAGAACAGGAGGTCCAGGCTGCAATCAACGCAGCCAACTCCTATCTGCCTACGGATCTTCCGATCCCTCCAACCTACAGCAAGACGAATCCTGCAGACGCTCCTGTGCTGACGCTGGCTCTGACGTCGAAGGTGATGACGCTGAGCCAGGTGCAGGACTTGGCGGACACACGTCTTGCGCCAAAGATTTCGCAGCTCTCAGGTGTAGGGCTTGTCACGATCCAAGGTGGGCAGAAGCCAGCTGTCCGTATTCAGGCGAATCCGACTACGCTCGCCTCCTACGGACTGACGCTCGAAGACATCCGAACAACAGTTACCGGTACAAGCGTCAACACAGCCAAAGGCAGTCTCAATGGTCCACAGCAGGCGTACACCATCGATGCCAATGATCAACTGACTTCAGCCGATCAATACAACCAGGTTGTTGTGGCCTACCGGAATGGATCGGCTGTCATGCTGCCGGAGGTCGCAAAGATTACCAATGGCGTAGAAAACAGCCAGTTGGCTGCGTGGATGGACACTACGCCGGCAATCGTTGTAAGCATCCAGCGACAGTCAGATGCCAACACGATCAAGGTGGTCGATTCCATCAAGGCGCTGTTGCCGCAACTGCAAGCAAGCCTGCCGGCGTCGGTTGAAGTGCATACACTGACTGACCGAACCATCACGGTGCGCGCTTCTGTTGAAGATGTGGAGTTCGAACTCCTGCTTACTATCGGGCTGGTCATCGCGGTGATCTATGTGTTCCTGCGCTCCTGGCGAGCCACCATTATCCCGGCTGTCGCGGTACCGCTATCGTTGGTAGGTACTTTTGCCGCGATGTACATGCTCGGCTACAGTCTGAACAATCTCACGTTGATGGGGTTGACCATCTCGACGGGCTTCGTTGTCGATGACGCCATCGTGATGATCGAAAATATCAGTCGCTACCTCGAAGAAGGTATGGAACCGCTCGAGGCAGCTCTCAAGGGAGCTGCGGAGATCGGGTTCACCATCCTCTCACTCACGGTCTCGCTGATCGCTGTGCTGATCCCTCTGCTCTTTATGGGAGACATTACGGGGAGGCTCTTCAGAGAATTTGCAGTCACGCTTGCGGTCACCATTATCATCTCCGCGATTGTGTCCTTGACCTTGACGCCGATGATGGCCTCCCGCTTGTTGAAACACACGCCGCCTGAAGAGCAATCCCGTTTCTATAAGTGGTCGGAGCGCCAATTCGAACGTATTATCGGCTTCTACGGCCGG
This sequence comes from Candidatus Babeliales bacterium, assembly GCA_964658255.1. GTDB lineage: Bacteria > Acidobacteriota > Terriglobia > Terriglobales > Acidobacteriaceae > EB88. The sequence goes on along the minus strand of CAZZYO010000029.1, from coordinate 22,424 downwards.
ACCTTGCAGTGGGTGCTCGCTCGTCAGCCAGTAGTCTTGATTGTCGCCCTTAGCATGATCATGTTCGCCGGTCTCCTCTACTACTTCATCCCCAAAGGGTTCTTTCCAACCCAGGACACGGGCATCCTGCAAGCCATCACCCAGGCGCCAGAGGCTACCAGCTTCGAAGCTATGAGCGGACGGGAACAATCCGTGGCGCGGTTGATACTCGAAGATCCGGCCGTGGAATCCCTCTCCTCGTTCATCGGCGTGGATGCGAGTAATCCCACGCCGAATACGGGACGCATGCAGATCAACCTCAAAGCGCTGTCCACCCGTGGCGTGTCCGCCACAGAGGTTATCCAGCGGCTTCGCCCCAAGCTGAACCGACTTACTGGCATCGTGACCTACCTGCAGCCCATACAGGATCTCACCGTGGAAGATCGTGTAAGCCGCACGCAGTATCAGTACACGATTGAAGACTCCGACAGTACTGAGCTTAAGACATGGTCAACGAAGCTCCTCGCCCAGCTTCACACACTGCCGCAGCTGGAGGATGTAACTACAGACGAGGTGCCGAACGGTAATGCCCTCACTATCGATGTAGACCGCGTCACGGCTTCGCGTCTCGGCATCAACCCGGAGAGCCTCGACAACACCTTATACGACGCGTTCGGCCAACGGCAGATTGCAACACTCTATACCCAGACGAATCAGTACCATGTCATCCTCGAGGCTGATTCGAAGTTTCAGGCTGGAGCGGAGCGCCTCCGCGACATCTACATGCAAGGCTCGAGTACTGGAAGCAGTTCGTCGAGCGGCAATGGAGGCTCAGGAAGCTCCAGCCAGGGCGGGACCTCGTCGTCTTCCTCGACGAACTCTCAGTTTTCAGCTAGTAGCACCAGTGGCGTAAGCGCCACGACATCCAGTACGTCGACGCTGGCAACAACGTCGGCGAGCACTCAACTAAGCAGTTCGGTGCAAACCGGAGCCAATTCAGGCTCCGCCACAAGCAGTACGGTGCTGCAGACCTCGGCAACGAACGGCAGCACATCCGCGCTGAATACCACTTCCACGAGCGGCGGTTCATCGACCAACGCACAGAGCAGTACCGGCGGAGGTGGAAGCGGGGGTACCAGCACAGGAGGCAGCAGCTCTTCAAGTGCCAGCAATCCGGTACCGCTGGCAGCGTTTACCACCATTCGCAAATCCTTAAGCCCCCTGACCATCAATCGTCAGTCTCAGTTTCCCGTCATTACGATCTCGTTCAATCTAGCCCCTGGCGTCCATTTGAGCCAGGCCGTCGACGCAGTCAACAAGGTGTCTGCGGACCTGAAGATGCCCGTGAATGTGCAGACGAGGTTTCAGGGTACGGCGGCCAGCTATGAGGCCTCTCTGACCAACGAAGGTCTTTTGGTGCTGGCGGCCCTGCTCACGGTCTACATCGTTCTCGGGGTGTTATACGAGAGCTTCATCCATCCGCTGACTATTCTCTCCACGCTTCCATCGGCAGGCGTAGGTGCGCTGCTTGCTCTCATGCTCTTTCGGATGGACCTGGGCATCGTGGGCATCATCGGGATCGTGCTGCTGATCGGAATCGTGAAGAAAAACGGCATTATGATGGTCGACTTCGCGCTCAATGCTGAGCGTCTCGACGGCAAAGAACCCGAAGAGGCGATCTACAGCGCCAGCCTGCTGCGCTTTCGACCGATCATGATGACGACGCTGGCTGCGCTGTTTGCAGGGCTCCCGCTGGCGCTCGGCAGCGGCATTGGGGCCGAGTTACGGCGGCCACTCGGCGTAGCCATGGTGGGCGGCTTGTTACTGAGCCAGGCACTTACTCTGTATACGACGCCGGTCATCTATCTTTGGTTCGACCGTATCAGCCGGAAGCTGCAGCGGACAAAGAACAGCAGGCCAGCGCAACTCGAGCTTCCGCTTGGGGGTGAGGCATGAACATGTCTGCTCCCGCGATTCGCAGACCTATCGCTACGATTCTGCTCACCGCCGCATTAGGACTGGCTGGGATCCTGGCCTTCAATGTTCTTCCAGTCTCTCCCTTGCCTCAGATCGACTCGCCCACCATCAGTGTCAGCGCGCAGCTTCCCGGTGCCAGCCCGGATGTGATGGCCGCTGCCGTGGCCACGCCGCTCGAACGACAATTCGGCCATATCGCCGGCATCACTGAAATGACCTCACAAAGCTCAACCGGATCGAGCAGCGTGTCCCTCCAGTTTGATCTGAGCAAGAACATTAATGCGGCCGCACGCGAAGTACAGGCTGCTATCAGCGCTGCCCGAACGTATCTTCCCACCAATCTGCCTGCCAATCCGACCTACCGGAAGGTTAACTCTGCTGACTCGCCGGTTGCCATCTTAGGGATCGAATCCGACACCTATGACGTAGGCGCGCTGTACGACTCGGCCTCCACCATTCTGCAGCAGAAGATCGCCCAGGTCCAGGGTGTCGGACAGATCACCATCGGTGGTTCCACACTGCCCGCGGTCCGCGTTGAAATCAATCCGTTGCAGCTTGAGCATTATGGCCTCAGCCTCCCCGACGTTGCCACGTTCTTGAAGAACCAGAACGCTCATTCGCCGACAGGTGGTGTGTCGGATGGCCAGACCATGAGCTATATCACGGTGAACGATCAGCTCTCGAGGGCAGAGGACTACCGGAAGCTCGTGGTGAGTGCCAATAATGGAGCGGCCGTCCGGTTGGACGATATTGCCGATGTTGTCGATTCCACCGAGAATCTACGCTCCAGCGGCTATGTGAATGGGCGACATTCCGTCGACCTCATCATATTCAAACAGCCAGGCGCCAATGTCATTGAAACAGTGGATCGGATCAAGGCGCAGCTACCCGCGCTGCGTGCCGCCATCCCTGCCGGACAGACAATCACGCAGATCATGGATGCAACCACCACGATCCGTGCATCGTTGCGCGATACCGAGTTCACGCTCTTGCTCTCTATCGTGCTGGTCATCCTGGTGGTCTTTGTATTTCTGCGTGACTGGAGAGCTACCATCATTCCCGGCATTGCGGTGCCTATCTCGCTGATTGGAACCTTCGGGGCGATGTACCTCTTGAACTACTCCCTGGACAACCTCAGTCTGATGGCTTTAACCATCTCAACCGGTTTCGTCATCGACGACGCCATCGTCGTGATGGAAAATATCACACGTTACGTTGAAGAAGGTATGCTGCCACTGGAAGCCGCTTACAAAGGAGCACAGGAGATCGGCTTCACCGTTCTCTCCATCACGCTCTCTCTCCTGGCGGTCTTCATCCCTATTCTGATGATGGGTGGGGTTGTCGGGCGGCTCTTTCGCGAGTTCGCAGTGACGCTGTCAATAGCAATCTTTATTTCCATGATCCTGTCGTTGACCACTACCCCCATGCTTTGCTCCCTGCTGCTGGAGCGGCGCGAGAAGTCAGAACACGGACGCTTGTATCTGCTGGTGGAAGGCTCATTCGACTGGCTCCTCGGGCTCTATGAGCGGACTCTCCGCTGGGTGATCCGGGACCATGCCATTCTCGTCCTCCTTGTGTTCATTTTTACGATCGGTCTGAACGTCATTTACCTCTTCCGCATCTCCAAAGGCCTCTTTCCGCAGCAGGACACGGGCTTGCTGATGGGTGCAGTCCTGGGCCCTCAGGATGCGTCGTTCACGTTGATGGATGCGGCCGAGAAGAAAGCGATAGAGATCGTTCGCGCCGATCCCGCAGTCCAGAATGTGGTTAGCTTTACCGGAGGGGGTGTCGGGGGAGCGTCGAACAACGCCTTCATGTTTGTTGTTCTGAAGCCGTTGGACCAGCGCAAGCTGAGTGCCACCGAGGTGTTGAACCGCCTGCGCCCGCATCTTGGCGCAGTCAAGGAAGCGCAGACGTTCCTGATGGCTGCGCAGGAGATCAACCTCGGCGGCCGCCAGTCGAATGCGCAGTACCAGTACACGCTGCAGGCAGACACCACGACCGACTTGAAGAAATACGTCCCCCTTCTCACCCGCGAGATGAAGAAGCTGTCTGCCGTAGCCGACGTAAACTCCAACCTCCAGAGCGGAGGCCTGGAGACATATCTGACGTATGACCGTCTTACCGCGGCTCGCCTCGGGCTTATGCCTTCCAATATCAACGATGTCCTCAACTACTCCTATTCGCAGGCACAGGCATCGACTATCTACAAGCCGCTGAATCAGTACCATGTGATCCTGGAGGCGCAACAGCAGTTCACGCAGGCACCTGAGACACTCCGTAATACCTATATCCAAACCGCCCACGGCTCGGTTCCTTTGAGTGCGATCACCACTTACAGGACGATCACCGCACCGCTTTCGGTGAACCATTCTGGCCTTTATCCATCCTCGACGATTTCCTTTAACCTTTCGTCAGGGACCTCATTGCAGCGCGCAACCAGCGAGGTTCATAGGCTCGAGGACCAGCTGCACATCCCCACAAGTGTGCATGGAGCATTCTCCGGAACAGCCCAGCTGTATCAAGCCTCGCTCGACTCAGAGCCGATTCTGATCGCGACCGCCATCTTCGCGGTGTACATCGTACTTGGCATTCTCTACGAGAGCTTTATCCATCCCATTACGATCCTGACCACCCTGCCGCCGGCCTCGCTTGGTGCGGTCATCACGCTGATGCTCTTCCATGCCGAGTTGGACGTCATCTCGCTGATCGGCATCATCCTGCTCATCGGCATTGTGAAAAAGAATGCCATCATGATGATTGACTTCGCCCTGCAACTGGAGCGCGAGCAAAACCTTCCGACAGAAGACGCTATCCTGCAAGCCTGTGTTCTGCGGTTCCGTCCGATCCTGATGACCACGGCCTCCGCCTTCTTCGGCGCCGTGCCCCTGGCGTTCGGCACTGGGATCGGTTCAGAGTTTCGGCGTCCGCTTGGCCTCACCATCCTCGGCGGCCTTCTTGTGAGCCAAGTCCTCACGCTCTACACCACGCCTGTCGTGTATTTGATGCTGGACCGCCTGCGCCTTCGGTTCGGGCGGGGCAAAGCGAACCATTCTCATGCGATCCGAGCTCAGGAGGCACTATGAAGCTCCCTCAAGTGACATCCTCTGCGACCGTCGCGGGTACCGCGTTGACTCTCTTTCTCGTTCTCCTGTCTGGCTGCCGTGTCGGTCCGAAGTATGTACGCGCCAATCTGCCTGCGGCCCCACCCACAGCCTACAAAGAAAATGTGTTCGGCAGTGACCAGGCGCGCGCCAACGGCTGGCGACAGGCGAATCCTGAGGATGCCATGCTTCGGGGCAAGTGGTGGCAGGTCTTTGACAATGACGAGCTGAATGCTCTTGAAGAGCAGCTCAACATCAACAACCAGAACATCAAACAATACTTCGAGAACTACATGGCCGCACGGGCAGTCGTGCGCAACGCTCGCGCATCTTTGTTCCCTACGATATCCTTTGGCCCCAGCCAGGAGGTGCAGGGTCAAGGAAGCCAGAGCACAGGGACCACAACCACTTCTACGACTGGCACCGGCACCACGGGGACGACGCGTGCGAGCACGACCAGCCAGAGTTACTCTCTTCCCTTGAGTGCCTCCTGGGAACCTGATCTCTTCGGCAAGATCCGAAATACTATTCGCGAAGATGCGAATGCAGCCCAGGTAAGTGCCGCCAATCTGGCCACCGAGACACTGAGTGAACAGGCCAGCCTGGCTCAATACTACTTCGAACTCCGCGGGCAGGATGCGCTTCAGGCCCTCTACGACCAGACGGTCACGAGCTACCGTGATACGCTGCGTTTAACGCAGACGCTCTACCGAACCGGCGTGGACTCCGAGCAGGACGTCGCCCAGGCGGAGACCAACCTCCGCACCGCAGAAGCAAATGCTTCTGCGGTAGCGATAACGCGGGGCCAGTACGAACACGCGATCGCTTTGTTGATCGGGCAAGCTGCGGCTAACTTCTCGATCCCCGTACGTCCACTGGATGCAAGGCCGCCACAGATACCTACCGGGGTTCCATCGCAGCTCCTTGAGCGGCGTCCCGATATCGCGGCTGCCGAGCGAACCATGGCCGAGGCGAACGCGTTGATAGGTGTTGGCCAGGCCGCCTACTATCCTGATATCTCCCTGAGTGCAAGCGGAGGAACACAGAGTTCGAATCTATCGAAGCTGCTCAATCTCTCATCGGGCTACTGGTCGTTAGGAACGAGCGCGACCGAGACTGTGTTCGACGCCGGAGCAAGGCGTGCCACCGTGCAACGGTACCAAGCGCAGTACAACGCTGATGTCGCAGCTTACCGCCAGACTGTCCTGAACGCTTTCAAGGAGGTTGAGGATTACCTGCTCGCGAGCCGTCAAACCGCTGAGCAAGAAGAGCGTGAGCGGTTGGCGATCAAGTCTGCCCAGCGCTACCAGCAGCTCGCGTTGACACGTTACAGAACAGGTCTGGACACCTACCTGAATGTGATCACCGCACAAAATAGCGTCTTTAACAGTCAGGAGTCGGCAGTAACTCTCCGTACGAACCGCATGACTGCAGCGGTGCAGCTAATTGCTGCCTTGGGTGGCGGTTGGAGCGCTACGGACCTGCCCTCAGAAAAAGAGGTAAGCCGCAGACCGTAATGACTGTAACCTGACTCGTCCATCCAATCGGGTGTCTCACATCATAGCCTCACGCGGGTTGATAGCATGCAGAGCATGGACGCCGAGAGCATCGGGTTCTCACGATATCGGATACGGCGCGTGTCAGATGGACCGGGGGATACGTTGCAAAGGATCTTGTTGATGATGTTTAGCCGCTCTTGATGGGCGGATGGTAGGAGCCCGATAGCTGTCGAGTTGCCGCAGTGTCAAGGGTTCGTCGCCACGCGGAGGTCTCGTATAGCAAGACGTAGTTGGAGCATGTTATCGGCAAATTGGCGATGTGGACGGCGGTGGTTGGGCCGAGTAGCGCAGGTCTAATGGGAGCACTGCGTAGCGCGCTTCTGTACGTCTTCACGACGAGACTGAGGCTGCGTGAGCTTGGTAATCCCGGCAGTAGCGAAACGCACACGCGCTAGGCCATCAGCCAAGCGTTGGCGCGCACTTAGGGATGTCCTTCACTGGGCCGATGGATTATCTGTGTGGAGGCAACCGGGAGAGTGGTCGCCTCCACAAGCAATAGGAGCCTTCACCGTGCTCATCGCCCGTTTGCGATTTGACCTAGGCGCCAGCTTCTAGTGAAGGTAAGCAGGAAACCTGGTTGCGGCCATTTTGCTTAGCCCGATATAACGTTTGGCCTGCAGTATGAAGCAAAGAATCCGGCTTGAGTTCAGAAGTAGGCTTCACGGTGACCCAGCCTATGCTCAGGGTGCAATGCGCACTCGAGGCCTCTATCTGGGCCCGAATTCTTTCGGCCAGGGTCGGGGCGGTACTCGCGTCGATTCCCGTCAGTAGGACAATGAATTCATCGCCGCCAACACGGGCAACCAGATCTTCACGGCGGAACACCTGACTTAACAATAATGCAAGCATCTTAAGAAAATCGTCCCCCGCTGCATGTCCGTATGTGTCATTTAGTTCATTAAAATGATCGACGTCGATCGTGATGATGGAAAGGCGGTCATGCTCGCTGCGCATCGCCTTCCTCCATTCAATAGCAAGATGTCTTTCCAGAGTACGGCGGTTCGCCAAGTTTGTAAGAGGATCAACTCCAGCAAGATGATCCAATTCGAGATTAGCCGCCGTCAACTGTTCCATGTTCTGGACTAGGATTTGCCGTATCTTTTGATGTTTGTGGTCTACAACGTCTACCATCCCCAGGACAATCAAGCCAGAGGTAGCGGACTGAAGAAGAAGGATAGAGAGATACGCTGACGCCGGCGGACTAGGACGGCCAAATGCGCCAGCCTCGTGTGATTTCAAAGCGGCCGACAGAAGGAGCAGCAGAATGCCTAGCGCGCATAAAGGGATCTCTGCGCCGAGTAAACCTACGCCTTGGAAAACGTTCGGTATTGAGATCTAAGTGACTTTCAGCCGGTAACGAGGCGACCTTTAGCAGAAGTGAGCGCGAGCGCTAGAGCTACGGTGTATAGAAGCTTTGAGTGTTTGATGGCCAGCAACTGCGGAGCATGCAGGTGGTTCGGGCGGGCGATCTGCCGCAGCTTCGCCATGGCGTCAAGGCCCGCATCGCCGGCTGCGTGATTGCCCGGCAGCGCCCCGGCGCCGCGCACGGCTTTATCTTTCTCTTGATCGAGGACGAAACCGGCATCTCGAACGCCATCATCGATCCCGACCTCTACGAGCGCCACCGCTCGCTCGTCACCTATGCCAAATTCCTACTCATTGAAGGCGCGCTCCAGAACGTCGACAAGGTCATTCGCATCCGGGCCAGGCACATCGAAGAGCTGAACGTGACAGCCGCTCCCACGCAGTCGCACGACTGGCACTGATGTCGGAGCATATGACTTCGCCTAGAGAACGAGAGCCGCCCAGGGAGTGGTGGCTCGAGAACGCCTGCCGGATCGCCGCGTTTCGGCTGCGGCAAGCCAAGTACCTTAGTGCGAACACCATTCCGATCCGGGAGCAAGTTAAGGACAGCGTGGAGTTCGTACGGCTGGTCTGGGAAGAGATCGAACGCTCGCTTAAAGGAGAAGAACCATGATGACGTCGAGCCGCAGCAATCGGCTGCAGGTGACCTGGACCTGCCCGCATTGCGGAATGAAGATCGATGCCAGCACCTTGAGCTTATCCGACTCGGATGCAAGTCAGCTGAAGTGCCCACGCCAGGAATGCGCGCGAACCTTCGTTTGGAAGCGACAGAATCGCGGCAGACTCTGGCCCGAGCAACGAGCGTATACCGTGCTCCGGTGAGAGGAAGCGCCGTTACAATTACGAGCTGTTTGGGAGAAGACCTTCTCGGACGTGCATGTCGTTAGCGCGGATTAGATTATTGGCGGCTTGAGCCTCATGCATGAAGCGCCTGGGAAAAGCCGAACTTGTAGAAGACCCAGCAGATTGGGAGTGGAGCTGTGCAAGGCGATACGCAGGCTTACCAGAGGGTGTTGTTACGATTGAATCGGTAAGTACAGGCGAGAACTGCATGCCTCGCCCCATCCATTCTCTGCTATGAGCGTTTACCCAATCACGCCTGATGGACGGTACTTCGTTGTGCGTGGCCGGCTCTGGCGCTGCACCAATCCTCACTTGACGGCCGACGAAAAACAGCATTGGACCACGTTGCTTATGGCGGCACGTCGTGCGAAGGGGGTTGCGATGCGAGATGGAGACCAGGGTGGCCGGGAGCAGGCCAGGCAACAGGTCAATACTGCGAAGATTGCTCTGGGAGAGCGAGGACCTGTGTGGTGGACGGATGGTGCACCGGACCTGAACCGGCATATGGTAAAGAACACACCTTATGCTGCGTGGTTCGCTTCACTCGCACGCGTCGACTACGGCTGAGACTTCCGGGCCGATGATCGAACAACTTTTCTGGGAATGCCAGGCTTGAACAGAACGGCAAGAACGAAGATTGCGCTATTCCACATAACTGAGGTTATGTGGAATCTGCGGGGTCTTCAAGTTTTGTCGACCTCTTCAAGTCTTAACGGTAGCAAGTTATCTGAGCAGAAAGGTTTGTCTCTGATCGTATGACCTCTCAACAGAGGAAGACATTGCCAGAAGTACCTATGACACACTCGCGCGAAAGCCCCGGGGGAAAGGACTCGCCGCTTCGTTCAACTCTCGGCTAGCAGAGGGATTGAAGAAACACTCTTACAACGTGGCCAGCCCAGCCGCGCTGTTCCTGGGCGGTACGGATCACATTTGGCATCCCCAAAGTTGATCGGAGTGCAATTCCTCCAACCGTCATTCCCATGAACAAACCTGCAGCCTGATCGGGATCGCGGACCACCAGGGCTCCACGGACTTGCTGCTCGTGGAGGTAGGTACGGAGGATCTTAAATCCCCGTCCCGGCCCTGCTTCCCAGAACGTTTTGGCAAGCTCCGGCGATTCAATGCTGCCTGCGATTACCAGCCGATGCAACTGCTGGGTATCCGGCTTGGACATCATGCCAATGAGTTCGACCGCATAGTTCACGAGGGCTTCCTGTGGATTCCGGTCTGGACTCATCGGGCCGATCAGGTCTAGCATCCCCGAAGACTTGCGTTCTATTAATGCTGCGAAGAGCTGCGCCTTTGTCGGGTAGCGAAGGTACAGCGTCTCCATGGACGCTCCAGCTCGTTTGGCGATGAGAGTCATCTTCGCTCCTGTGTATCCAGACTCGAGGAAGACTTCCGTTGCGATATCGAGCAGCTTTTCGTTGCGACTCGCCATCTCGTGAGCAGGCGGCCGTCCCTGCCGGGCTGTTTTCTTCGCGGGTTTTCGGAGGGTGGCCACTACAGAATCATAAATCAAATTGCCGAAACGTAATGCGTGTTACGCTTCAGCTTGCGACGGTGATCTGAGCTGCTCGATCTGAGAGGCCTTCACTAAGCGATGTATGCCAAGGAGGCACAGCTTATGCGTTCGAAACCACCTCGCCCTACATCCCCTCCCCCCACCAAGCTGTACCTGCTGATTGCCGCTCCTTTTATGTTGGTTGCACAGACACGGTCCGGGTTCTCCCAGCAGGTGGTTCTTTCAGGTTCCTCGTCCGACGCTTTACCAGATGCTCACATGGGGACGGCGCCAGGACCTCAGCAAGAGCTTGCGAAAGGCTCCGCAACTCTCAGCGGAGCAATCGTCGATCAGACCGGGGCGAGCGTTCACGGCGCAAAGGTAGCCCTGGTGGGGGCAGACGGGGTTCTTAGGGTGGTTCGCTCTGGAGATGATGGATCTTTCACTTTCAGCGATCTTGCTGCAGGCATGTGTCACTTCATGGTCGAGGCGACAGGATTCGCTCCAGTTTCGTCCCTACCTATTTCGCTCAGGGACAACGAAACCATCGCTGCCCCTGTTATTTCGCTACTTGTGGCGGCCAATAACACCGAAGTTGAAGTGCGCGGGGATACGGAACAGGTCGCCAACGAGCAGATCAAAGCCGCAGAGAAGCAGCGAATCTTAGGTTTCGTTCCGAATTTCTATACAAGTTTTGTCTACGAGGCCGTGCCGCTCACTCCTAAACAGAAATACAAGTTCGCTCTGCGTGAAACGTTCGATCCTATTCGATTTGTCGGGACGGGGGTCGGTGCAGGGATTGAGCAAGCAAATGACAACTTCAAAGGCTATGGTCTTGGGGCTGCAGGGTATGGAAAGCGCTATGCAGCGCTATACGGGGATGGCCTTTTCAGTGACGTGCTCAGTCACGCCGTGTTCCCAGTGATCTTCCATCAAGATCCACGGTACTTCTACCAGGGCTCGGGCACCACCAGGTCACGCTTTATCCATGCAGTGAGCTTTTCAGTCATGATTCGCAACGACTCAGGTCGTACCGTACCGAATTATTACTACATCCTTGGGGACCTTGGGGCGGGGGCGCTGTCCAATCTCTACTATCCGCACGCAGATCGAGGCGCAGGTCTGGTCTTCATGAACACTGCAATCGGAGTTGCAGGCCGTGCGGCTGGCAGTCTCGCACGCGAGTTCGTCCTGCCACGCTTGACCAGTCACCGCGCCGGCAATGGAAAAGAGTAGTCATCTCAGCCTGACACCGGACAAGACACACTGGCAAAACGACCTCTCCTTCTTGCGAACCGTAATATGTGTTACGCTTAATTTGCCGAAGTTTGGCCTATGTGATCGTCGCAGGATACGTACACACATTGGCATAGTACAGGCACTCGTAATGAACAATTTGGGCAGACATCTAAGGGTGCACATCGCACTGTTGACTCTGCGAGCCGTACACAAAGGCCTCAAATCGAACGACCAAGGAGACTTACCGTCATGAACAAAAACAAAAATATAGTTTCCGCACTGGCAGTAGCATTCATCGCTCTTAGCAGTCTGAGCGCTTTGGCGCAGAAGAAAGATCCGGATGTTGGCGGGGCTCCGATGTTCGCCACCAAGACGATCGTCGAGAACGCAGCCGCTTCGCCAATCCACACTACTCTCGTGGCTGCAGTAAAGGCTGCAGACTTAGTGGACACGCTGAATGCTCCTGGCCCCTTCACTCTCTTCGCTCCGACAAACGACGCGTTTGGCAAGCTCCCCGCGGGAACTGTCGATACGCTGCTGAAGCCTGAGAACAAACAGACGCTGATCGCAATTCTTACCTACCACGTAGTCCCGGGCAAGATCTCGGCGCAAATGTTAGGCCGCGCCATTAAGAAGGGAGGCGGCTCGTATAAGGCGGAGACAGTGGATAAAGGACACTTTCTAACTTTGCGTCGCCAGCCTCAGGTGTGATCACGATCACGGATGAGAAAGGTGGAATCTTTACCGTGACGACGGCTGATGTTTATCAGAGGAATGGCATCATTCACGTGGTGGACTCGGTCTTACAGCCAAATTAGCTTTGCTTGTTTCAGACATGATCAACGGCGCCCTGCTTGGGCGCCCTTGTCGTATGCGGGCAATCACAGCTGGACCTGCGTGCCCACAACACCGGAGCGCTGAGCGGGGCAAACGCATCGTTCACCATAGTCTCGCGTGAAGCCCGGTCCGGCCTCGTCGCGTCTTTCACCCGTGCATCCGGGCGCCCAGAAAGACTTCTCCTGTACTTCATCGAGCAGCTTCCCGGACGACTTGAGGCATCGTGAGCGTGCGGGTGGACCCGTCCGAAGCATCACAATCGCTTTTCTTAATAAGAGAGCAGAAAGAACAACAAAACAAACCATCTCCGTAACCGTAATGTGTGTTACGGTTACTCCAGTGGTGTTGCAGTTTTCTTTTCTGAAGCACACCGGCACAAGTGCAGCCGCATGCGGCATTACAACCCTGCATTTCTAAGAGGGAAGTGCCTATAAGCCCCAGACCAGAGTTGCCAACGTAGTTCGCGGTTGTGTGCTCTGAGAGCACACCTCAACCGAACAAGGATGCTACCGAACATACGCAATACAAGAAGCTAAGGAGAACCATGAAACTCAACATTGCCGTATTCTCTATCCTCTGCTTATCGATTGGATCCCGTGCGGCGCATGCACAGACCGACGTACCGGAACAGAGATCTTTCAAGGGCCCATACGTCCAGGTGCAAACCGGATATCAATACAACCGCATTGCGAGCAGTTCACCCGGCATCTCGAGTGCGGGAAGCGTGTATGAAGGATCAACGACCGGCTCGACAAGTGCGAAAGCCGCTTTGTTGTCAGTGAATGGCGGATATGCTTTTCGGCTGTCCCCGAGGTGGAGGCTGCTCACAGGTGTCGAGCATCAATTCATCGACGACAAGACGCACTCTGTTGCGAGTAACTTTGCCGGGCAAGGCGGTAACGGTCAGGTTCCTTATTACTACCAGGTCTCCGATGAAACGAACGTCTTTCTCGCACCAGGCTACCTCCTCTCCAGGGACAAGCTGGTGTTCCTCAAAGCCGGGTACTCGTTTGAAGCTTTGTCGCTGAATGCCGTAGATTCGAAAGCCAAGAATTCCAGTGGTTATGTGGTTGGAGCTGGCTATAAGCAGATGATTACCAATCGCTTTTATGTCACCACCGAAGCTCACTATTCTGCATATGGAAAGATATCGCCGGCGGGGACATACGGCAGCAACGGTACCTTAACAGGAACAACCGGCACCTTCGGCACGATCAATGTCATTGCCGGTGTCGGCTTCAAGATACGTAAGTAAGGTGTTTCGCTTACAGAACGGCGGTGCTCCCAGATGGGAGCGGACGGGAAGTTCCCGGTGTCCGCTCCTGCCATGACAGCTTGTTTGGGTTGCGACTTCATCCTGGAGTACGTCTGCTTCAAGTCAGAGCTTTAGAGAGTTGAAACCATGCATCCGGGATTCCGATTCCTTCTAGCAGTAAAGGACGCTGAAGCCGACGTACAAGTGCTGCGGCGAAGGCAAATAAGCAATGCCTGATATCGCTACATCAACCAGGGCTCTTTTGCCCATCGCTTCTCTGCGCCCTAAAGAATCTCCTTGATGGATAACAGCACTAAGTACGATATTGACGTTCTCATCATCGGCGTGGGGCCGGTTGGGCTTACGCTTGCCATTGCCCTCAAGAAGCAGCAGGTCCGCTTTCGGATCATAGATCTGAAAGCCGGGCCAGAAAAGCACTCTAAAGCTGCGAATCTATGGCCGCGCACGCAGCAGATATTCGCATCGCTTGGTGTCCTGGACCTGCTCACTCCACACGCTACGCCCCTTCGCGCCGTGTCTTTCCATGCCTACGGGAAAGCTCTCGGCCACGTCCGCATGGACGATAACCAAAGTCCGTACCCGGTACCTCTCTTCGTGGGGCAAAACGTTATAGAAACCGAGTTGAGCGCCTTTCTCCTCCGCACCGGAGTTGAGATCGAACGGAACACGAAGGCTTTGGTGCTCTATAACGAGTCTGACAGCGTCAGCGTAGAGGTGGAGGGCTCGGGCAGAAAGTCTTCGATCCGCTGCAAATACGTTGTGGGTTGCGATGGCCCCTCCGGCTTCACCCGTCAACACATTGGCCTGAGCTTTGAGCCCGAACAGCTGCAAGCGCGGATTCTTCGTCAAGTCGATGCGCGGGTGCGGTGGAGCAGACCCGTGCAGATCGGGATCGCCGATTTCTTCCTCGGAGACAACCAATACCTTGGCTACCTTCCGCTGCCTGGAGGACATGATCGGTTCTTTGTCGTCACGTCTGATGATGGGGTCCCAGATCGTGGCCCCTACGCTCGAAGAAATGCAGGCAGCTGTTCGGGGTGTCACGGGAGACCAGAGCGTCGAACTATATGACCCGATCTGGCTCACGCGGGGGCGTCTAAATCACGGCGTTGCCCGGAGCTTTCAGGCCGGGAGGGTCTTTCTGGCTGGAGACGCTGGACATATGACCATTCCTGTATATGGACAGGGGATGAATACAGGAATGCAGGACGCCTTCAACCTGGCATGGAAGTTGCACTCATCACTCAAGCATCCCATGGAGAGGCTTCTGGAGACGTACAGCGAGGAGAGACATGCCGTCCGTTTGGCCCTTGACAAGGAACAGGGCGCTATTCTGCAGCGTGCCGCATTTCCAACCACAATACAAAAGATCGTTCTCCCGCTTATCGCACCGATCGCTCTGGCGCATGGCGCGGGAAGGCACTTTCGTGATCGCTCCGCACAACTCATGATCTCTTACCCTGAGAGCACGCTGAGCCTTCGCTACAACAAGCACTCAGGTCTTGGAGCCGGAGATCGGGCTCCTGATGCGTTCGTCGTGCGCAAAAACGGCCTTCAAACGATCTCGCTGTTTAGCATGTTGTATGCCAATAGTTGGACGCTGTTGTGCTTTTGCGATGGTGCGAGCCCAGAGCTCCGCAGGATGAGGGAAGAATGCTCTGAACTCGCAAAGACGTTCAAAGACCTGCAGTATATGCTTATCTCCTCGACAGCAATCGAGGACGACTTCGCTTGTACATACCTAGATGTGGAGCGGTACGCATCCGACGCATATCAACGAACGAAAGGCATCGCAGTCTTGGTTGTCCGGCCCGACGGTTACATTGGGTTCAGTGCCCGCCAGCCTGCGATGCCGGCGCTACGCCGATACTGCGACCGGTGGCTGCGATGAAGCTCGCGCGACTGCCTGCTTGAGCACGCCCTGACCACCGGGACGAACGAGGCCGTGCCCTGTAGCAAACCGTTCGATACGGTAGGTGAGCAACTTCTTCACACTCTCAAGCGCTAGTGCTTTATTCCAGGTGAACATGTTCGGCATCGGAAAGTACCACGGAGAGTAACCCGCGATACACAAGCCGCCGACGCCGGTGAGTGCGTCACCAGCGAACAAGGTGCCGTCCCGTTCATCCAGGTAAGAGAGATGGCCAGGTATGTGGCCGGGTGTCTCGATCACGCGGAGCGAGGCAAACGTTTCACCCTCCTTCAACTCCGTGGTTAGGCGGGTCTTCATGCCTGGCAATGATCCCTTGATCTTTCCTCCAGGCTCCCCAGGTGGATGTATAACGTCGGGTGGCTGTCGCAGGAGCGGAACGCTTCTGCCACTGGCCGCCACCTGCAAGGCAGGTTGAGATCCGGAGTTTAGTAAAGCAGCGAGCTCATCGACCGATCCAACGTGATCACCATGAGCGTGCGTCAGCGCGATCCGCGTGATCGATTCTCCGAACATCTCGGCAGCCGCGACGATGTCTTTTCCCGCGCCTGGAAAGCCGGTGTCGATTAGGGTGAGGCCATCACTCTCCAGCAAAAGATAGCAATTGAAGAAGCGGAAGCGAGTGAGCTTGTAGGCGAACTGCGTGATTTGCGTGCCCTTCATCGATGGCTCCAATGTGGCATTGTTAGTACTCGATCACAATTAAAACCGTCTGCTCAGGTTCGCCTAGAGCAAAGCGACACGACTCGTAAGGAGGAGGTCCAAATTTCTTATGTGGGTCGTTGGACACAGCGACACCCTCAACTGGGATCCCAGGAAAGCGCGTGTCCATCTTTCCGTTATTGTTTTCATCGTGGTAAGCGGAAACGGCGTATTCCCCTTGAGGAACTTCAGTGAAGGTTGCAGTAGCGGCCCCATTCAAGATATCCACGGTAGCTCGCCGAATCGCCTTCGCCTCGTCTTTCAGGAAGCCTTCTTTTGCGTTCCAGAGTCGGACCTGTACCTTGCCGGTAGCGTTCCGAATTCCAGCTACCTTCACGACCAGGCGCGATGTTGGTGTTTGCGCCGAGAGGTATGGGCTGAGGAGAATGGCTGCTGTGGAACCCGCGATGCGGAGAGCGAACGACCTGCGAGACATGGGTGACAATTTCATGGTGGGCCTCTCAAATGCTTATTAGTCGTGCTGTACGTCGGTGCAGGAGCTCGCTGTGCCGAAAAACAATAAGCTTGCGAGAAGGAGCGCCAGTTCGTGGCTCGCATGCGATCCGTTGATCAACGCTCCATAGACGATCTGTTTGCGTCCTGGTCCAGGCTGTCCGCTGCGACCCAGCCGGACATCAGAACCATTGGCATACCCGGGCCGGGCCGCTTCCCCCCGCCAGATACATCCCCGGCATGTCTCTGCTACGATTCGCCGGCTTGAACGCCCCATTCCACGTTCCGTGGCTCGATATGCCATAGATTGCACCATTCAGAACGCGATAACGGTCGTGGATGTCTTGTGGCGTGAGCGAAGACTCGAAGACGATCCGGTCCTCTATGTCAGTCAGACCGGCAGTCCTCTTAAGTTTGTCGAGGATGACTTGCCGATAGGCCGGGAACATCTTCTGCCAGTCGTGACCTGGTCTTAGATACGGTGTATGCACCAGCACATACAGTGCTTCTCCCCCAGACGGCGCGGTCTCTGGATCGGTCCTGGAGGTGGCAGCAAGATAACAGGTAGGGTCAGCTGCTGGCTCTCCGCGCTCGTAGATTGATCGGAACTCTTCCTTGGGGTCTTTTGAAAAGACGAAATCGTGATGCGCAAGATGGTCGTATCGTTTGTTCAATCCCAGATACAGGACAACTCCTGAACCGGCGGGCTCGTATTTTCGTTTGTTCTCGAAAAGCTTCGCCGCATCCCCACCGATCAACTCGCGGTGGGTGCGCACAGCGTCTGCGTTTGAGACGATGCAGTCAAACTGGTACTCCATAACACTGGTCGTATACAGGCCCGTTACCTTCCCATTCACGCCAGGCTGAGAGGTGATGCAAGCGACATCGGCTTCAACATGGAAGACGACGCCAAGTTCCTTCCCAAGTCGGACGAGCGCTTCTGGGACCGAACGCGTGCCGCCCACCGGATACCAGATTCCTTCCTCCATCTGCATATGCTCGATAGCACACAGGATGGCAGGGGATGCGTCGGGCGATGATCCGACATATTGCACAAAGTGATCGAGCATTTGAGCGACCCTGGCATTATGGCCCAGGTACAGCTTCGAGCGCCCAGCCCTAGCGCGATACTTTGTTGGTGAAGATACTTCATGTACATGACTGCCATACCCCTTATGCACCGCTTCACATAAAGCGTAACACGTATTACGCTTCATGGAGTCGCTCTCGGGAGTTGGTCACAGATTGATGGAAGCAGTCTTATCCGCGGATTTCTTGTGTCGGTTGTCATCCACACCACCGTATGCAGCAAATCTGCTGGATAAGAGCCCTACGATCATAAAAGAGGTAAAGATGCGTTCGGCGAAGATACGATTGCTAGTACTACTTCCATTGGTGTTTCTGCTCGGGACATTGGCGTGGCTCACAATTCCGGGTACGCCGGAGCAGGCACGGAGCCTCCGATTTGTCGGTTACATCCCGCTTCAGCGCACAGGTTTACTCAATGTCCTCGACTACCTGACAGTGCAGGGAAACGACGTCTTTATCGCAGGCATCAGCAGTGGCGATGTGACTCGCATCTCAACTCACGCTGGCAGCTCACTAAAAGATCTGGCTGTCCTGCACGGTCGACCATCCGCACACGGTGTAGCCATCGATCCGGCCACTGGCTTGGCCTTTGTGTCTCGCAGCGGAGTCAATACCGTCGAGGTCTTCGATCTTGCACAGATGAGCACCGTGCGCTCGATTCTTGTGGCCGCCGATCCAGACTCCATCATCTATGTGCCGTCTTTCGATTCAATTCCTGCCATGATCTACGTCGCACATGGTGACGCCAAAACAGCCACCCTCATCGATCCAGTGGGGAAGGTGGTCATTGCGACAGTTGCTCTGGGCGGAAAAGCGGAGTTTGCAGTCTTCGATCCTACGTCGGGGCTGCTCTTCCAGAATCTGGAGGACACAAACGAGATCGTGGCACTGAACCTGGGTACACGAGCGGTTGTCGGTCGGTGGCCGCTTGCCGGATGTCAGGGACCTTCGGGCCTGGCTATCGATGGAGTGAGGCACCGTTTGATCGTTGCTTGCGGCGGGAATTCGATAGCGGTGATTTTCGATATTGGCAAGCATATTGTCACTGCCTCTTACCCAGTCGGAAAGCATCCCGATACGATGGCGTACGACGGTAGGCTCGAAAGAGCCTACTCGGCCGGCGCATTTGGTCAATTGACTGTGCTGCAGGGCAAGTCAGATGGAACATTTGGCCTTGCGGAAACGGTCCGCACTCACCTGGGCGCGCATACCCTAGCGGTAGATCCCCTCACTGATCGTGTCTACATGGGGTATGCTGGACTGCTTGTTGGTCCGCGAATAGCTGTTTTTGAAGCGGAACCCTGAGCTGCTTACCTCCGGGTCCGATGATATCTCCTCACAACAGCAGATATGCACGACTTCAAAGCGTGCGTAGTCGGACAGATTATCAACGAATAAGGGGTCGGACAGGATACGAGCTTGGCGACGAGCTTTTCATGTTCGGAGATCCGATTGTCTTCATCTTCCCTGAGTGGGATTTTCTGTCTCAATCGTAGGAAGCTCGTCTTCATTTCGATGCTTTTGGTCAGGTGGGACGGATTGCCGCAGTAACCTAATCGTCAAATCCCCACACAGCATGCGTCGTACAGGTCTTCAACCAGAGTTCACGAAAAACTATTCTTACGAACGGAATTCTTACGTGCTGCGTTTTCGGGCGTTCCCTTTCTCTAGTGCCTTTTGCTTCCTCCATTCCTCATTGCTGCTGGTCCTGGTGTTCTTTAGTTTACCCAACAGCTTTGCTCAGACAAGCATCCTGGTTCCCATGAAAGCTGATCGCTTGCTCACTAACAGTAATGCCAAGTTCACGGCCGACGATCACGCACCGGATGGGGTGCTTCAGGTCAGCAAGGGGGAGTGGACGTGAAGGATTGATGTTTCAAGACGCACGATCGAGTTTGAAATGTACATGCCGGATCACGGAATACTCGGAATGAGGCTCCGCGCCCAGAATCGAGAGAACGCTGAAGCTCTCTACTTCCGTCCACAAAAAGCGTGTGACACGTCATCTGATTGCTTACAGTACATGCCCCTGGAGCATGGCGCGTTCGGATGGGATCTATTCCCGGAGTATCAGACGGCCGCGCCTATTCGCATCTCAAGTTGGAACCACTTCCGCGTTGTAGTACTTGGTCGGATAATGCGTGTGTACGTCAACCGCTCCAGCCAGCCAACACTCAGCGTCGACCACATGGAGGGCGGTGCGCTGTCCGGTGGACTCACCTTCGGAGGTCCTGCAAAATATGCGAATCTCGTGATTACGCCGGCAAAGGTATTGTCGTCCGCAGCGCGAACGCTTAGAGAGCGAAGAGATCGAATCCTGAGACACTGGCAGATTTCAACGCCGTCCGTGCTCCCCTCCGTTCTCGACACGAAGATAGATGCGCCCGTGGGAGTCCAGCCTCCTTATGAGTCCATGCCCCTTGATGGTGAAGCCTGGAAGTCCACAACGGCGGATACTAAGGGCTTGGTCAACTTCTCGCGCGACGTCGGTTCGGCAAAGAGTGGAGCGGTGATCTCTTTGGCGTGGGCAAGAACAAACCTCGTCTCCGAAAAGGCCCAATCAAAAACGGTGCAGATTGGCTGGGTACGCGAAATCTGGATTTATGTGAACGGAGTCCTTGTATTTACAGGCAGAAACATCGAAGGTTTCCCGGCTGCGAAAGCCGCTGACGAGCGGATCTCCTTGGAAAACGCAACGTTTTCATTACCTCTCAAGAAGGGGAACAATGAAATCGCGATTGCGCTCGACGATACTCTGCCGGGCAACACGCAGCACTTCGGATGGGGGATGGAATTAAAGCTCAGAGATTCGACCGGGATCGGGTTGTCATTGCAAAAGTAGGCCTGGAGTGACACCTGCCCACGTACACAACAAAACCAAGGAAAACAATACACAAGTTGATACTGGCTGTAATACTTGAAGTCCCGCTATCCCTCTCGCGGCCACCCCTCTCCGCGCGGGAGCGCCTAACCCTAGAACCAGCCAAGTTGTCTCGATGACCGCAAGTCATTGGCATCCTGTTGGCGGGAAAGCTGACGTGCACTACATTGGTAAGGAGGGCTTTCCCGATGGAATCATCGTTCTAAGGTCTAGCGACCTTTCACTCAACGATCTGTCTTTTCGGAACGGCACGATAGTGTTCGATATGAAGCCGCTCGCTGAAGACATGCCGGGCATACGATTTCGGCAGCGTGACGCTCAGAACGGCGAGGAGTTCTACATGCGGAGTCTTCCAGATTGTCGGGCGGAAAACGATTGCGTCCAATATAGCCCGGTGATCATCGGTTTCATGCGCTCTCAAGGAAACACCATCGTATGAGAGCGGGAGCTCAAGAAACCGACGATCAATCAAACTTAGAAGCGGGTCGCTAGGAGGCGTGCATCCGGGCTGCTGCTCTTAAGAAAATCAGCACTTAGCAGCACCTCGAACTTTTCTGGGTGCCCGTCCCGTTTCGAGGCCTGAGCAAGTATCGGCTTCATTCGTGCGTCATTCATTAAAAATGAAACAGCTGCGTCCACACCGGCAACGGTTGATCCCTCGACGAGCAAAACCTTTCCATTGCCTTCCAAGTTGTCCGTTAAAGCGAGGTAAGCAAAACCATGGCTATAGCCTTGTTTCTGAGAGCCGCTTGCCTCAGCGATGAATTCTGACGGTTCACCAGCAATGGGTCTGCTATTGAGAACCCTGACTGAATTCCGCCCTCCGTCGTACTGAAGATGGAAATTGAGTTTACTGTCAAACATCGCGATCCAAGGATTGTATGTTCCCGATCCTGCAAGGACTAGGTTGCGGTTCCTCAGATCTTCAGGCGTGACGTCCCGCGAAAACTTGATGAGATAGGAGGCCTGATAGCTGGTCGCCAGAGCCTGGAGCCGATCCGAGAGTTGCAGATCGACAAAACTCACATAACGCCGCGTGGCTAGAGACGGCCATGTGTATCCGGGTGGCGGCTGAGCTTCAGGGGTGTTCAGATAGGTATTGCTGACATACGACCCCAGAGACACCTGGGTGCGAGCGAGATTGTCGTACATATTTAGGCCGGCATCTCCCGTCACGAAGAGAGTCGGTCTTTCCGTTGAAAACAGACTGGACCAGAGAATATTGGAAGCGTGTGATCGGTTCCCTGACAAGGCACGCTGAAGAAGCAGTGTGGCCACGCAGCCAACCATCAAGGCTAGTGTGACAAGGCAACCCTCTTTCCAGCGAATCCGCAGGGTAGGGGATGAAACGCTCGAAGGCGGAGGTTCAATCATTGGTGCAAGTTCGACAGCACCCACCGCATCGCGCTCAACAGCCTCTCTTGAAAGGGAAAACGTAGGGTGGTAACCGCCCCTCGGTATATCGACGCGTATCTCGTCGATTGACCCCTCCTCCTGATAATAGAATGCCAGTTTCTGTCGAAGCTGGCGGGCAGTCGTGCGTACGATGTTGTCCTCGCCTGGGTTGTAATTCGCAGGACGTTCGAAGACGTGGATACCAATCTGCTGCTCGGTAATCTCATCATGACGGCCTTCGAGCGCACAGCGGCAGATATAGCTGAGGAACGAGGTGAGCCTCGACGATTT
>CAZZYO010000028.1:0-36161 GCA_964658255.1 Candidatus Babeliales bacterium | reverse complement strand
AAGTCCGCCGAGGTTAACATCAACCGTCTTTCCAACCAGGGTGATAATCGCTCCTTTGCCATTCGAGATAGTTATGCCTACATCGTTGATCAGGATGGAGGCGCCCGTCACGGATATAAGCGCAATCCCGCCGGTCGGCCCCGGAATGTCGCTGATGACGATTGAGTTTCCGAGTTGGCTGCCGAGCACAATCGGGGGCGGCTCGGGCGGTGCGGCGTTCGCCAGCACCGGTACATCCGCCAGCGATCCGCGCCAGCATCCGGTCCACATGGCAAAGTCCGAGTCTCCCTGCTGAAACTCGATCCACACCCCGGACTCGATCGGCGGCACAAAATATACACCCATCCCCGATCCTGACAGGGGACTCGAAGACTCGGCCCAGATGCAGGGATCGGGCCCCAGTACATCCGGCACGGTGACGAGCAGCCTTCCGCTCCTGTCGGGATCGACGTTATTGACCACCACTCCCTTGTACTTGCCGTAATACTTCTGCCGCTTGCTCTTGCCTGTTGTTCCGTTCATGCCATGACCCTCGGAGTCAGCGAAATCAAACCGTCTCTCTGCAGGTTGAAACTCTGCTTGTATTCGCCGCGCTTGATGTTATGCGTCACGCTCTTCACGTAGTACACGCCGTCGTACGCAAGGCCTGCTCCGCGCACACCAACCAGTTGACGCGACTTCAGAATGTGGCCATACCGCAGCACATCGAGCTGCCCGCTGCCGGAGATCGAATCCGATGCTTCCGCTGTCTGCGCCATGCCCATCAGTAGCGCCTGGACGGTGCTCCACTTGGACGAATCCGGAAGAGGCCCGGTGCGCAGAGTTGTGGCCGGCCTCAGCGCAAGCGGCGGTCGCAGAATGCCGATGTCCGGCACAGGAAAGTCAATCGTCAGTTTGGTAAGAGGTATCGTTATGGGGATGGTCATCTGCTGCTTGGACAGCCCGTCATAGGTGAAGCTCAGTGACTCTACATTGGTATCTGTATCCATGTTCACGTTGAGCGCGGCCTGCGGCACGCCGATACGTATTTCCGGGCCCCAGTAGGCGATGCTCATGCCGGGAAGCGGACCGGGCTCGATGTAGAAGACATAGCCCACTTCCTCGGCGAGGGCCTTGGCATAATTCAGATCAGTTCCAGTCTGGATCGGAATCCGCTCGGTGGGGTCAGGAATATCGAGGAGCACAGTAGGGATGGGAAGCGGCACGATCCCGTAAAGAAGATACTTCAGGCAGATCAGGGCGATCCGCGCCTCCGGTGGCATCGCGGGATAACATGTGTTCTGCTCCTGCAGGTCCATCAGCAGGGAGAGGTCCTGGCCCGTGATTGTGAGCGTCGACATGCCGGGCTCATTGCTGGGAGTGACCGTGTGTTGAGTGATGATGCCATCCATCAGGACGGTCGGCACGTTGTTGGTGGTGACCATGAGAATGACTCGGATACTGGGGTCAAAGTAGCCTGCCGGCAGCATGACGTTGCTCAACAGCGACTTCTTGCTCAGCGCAAAGGTGATCTGGAATCCGCTGGCCTGGCCTGCCGCGGATGTTATCTCCGCGCTTTGCAGCGCGTCCATGACCGGCTGCGGCGCCGGGAGCGGCACCACGGGACCAATGAGGAGCGTCAAGTAGAAGCCTCTAAGCATGCCTGGGCGCCGCCGTTCCCTGCGGCAATGTGATACGGAGTTGCCGGCCGAGGGTTTCGGTCAGCTCCTCTGGACGCATTGCATTGTTCGCGTCGCAAAGCCTCCAGAAAGCAGTCGGGTCTCCCAGGTAATCGTTCGCGATGTTATCCAGTCGCTCGTCCTGGGTGACGACGTGCATCTGAAGCAGCGCAAAATCGTCGGCCGCGGGCAGGAAGCGCCGGGATAAGTAGATAATGGTCGCGCCCGAGCTTGTTTGCATCGTCTTGGTTGCCAGCCCATAGTACCGGCTTGTAATGGGAAACAAGGTGGCCTGGACGCTGGTCGGTGTAAGTAAGGCCTGCGCGCTGCTCATGGTATGCCTCGCAAACCAAGCGCGTTGAGCGTGCCTCGCGGACCTATCGTCGCGAGTTGCTCTTTCTGCTGCAGATACGTCATGAAGAGGCTTCCTCCCTTGTGGGCAAATCCAAGATCATTCACCGTCAGGACGCGCATGCCGAGGCTTATTTTGGCGCGGATGGGATTCAGGTTCGGATCAAAGGCTTCCTCGGTAATACTGAAATCGGTAATCCGCACAGGAAGCACACGCATCTGGCTCCACACAAAAAGGGACAGCGGCGCCTCCATGGGCGCGATCTCTAACACTCCCATCTGGGACTGGGAGTCGTTGTCGAGCAACTGCTGGACGCTCGGGTACACTGTCACTTCGAGCGCTGCAAGCTGCGGATAAATTCCCAACTGCGATACCAGAGCGCTTGCATCCGTCGCAAGTTCCATCTGATCAGTCGCGTCGAGTTCGGCTTCAAGCTTGATGGATTCGAGCGGGGGCGCCTTCAGCCGGAGCGCCTCCAGCCGATCGCCCGGTTCGGGGCCTATGCCCTGCACCTGCAGCGTACGCGTCAGCGTGTCTGGGTTGTACTGCAGCACGATGGTCTGCACTGGCATACCTGTGCCGGGGTCCAGCAGCACGATGCCACCTTTGGTCAATCGCGGCGATCCCGGAAAGCTGGTCACAGAGTCCTCGGATGAGAGCGCACAGCTTGCCTTAGAACGCGCCGGATTGTGAGGCTGATATGCATATTTCCCCTGAAGCAAAAAGCTGATTCTTACTAAGTGACGGAGCCGGACTTACCCACGCTTCGATAGACAGACTGGGCGATCTGCCTTCCAAGCGCTCCGTGATTCGCAGAACCGCGCACATCGATTCCCGCTGCCTGGATGTGCGATAACATGCGGCTCTGCTGTAGTTCTCCACCGATGCCGTGCGTGCGCAGCAGGCGAGCCAGCTCCCTCGCCATCGCGGCTTTGACTGCGGCGCCCTGGGACGCGGAGAGTGGAATACCTTCGAGCACCAGACGATCGATGTGCAGCTTCACATTCATGCCACCACTCCTTTTGGTTCCAGCCAGCGAAAGTCCGCTTCGCTGAAAGCGCGGTCCATCTTGATGAGTTCGCTCCGAATGGCTTTTAACACCAAGGCCATGGTTACGCTCGTCCCCGATTGAGCGGCCAGGAAAGCCGCATTGATAGCGGCATTATGAACGCTGCCCCCGGTGAGATTGATGCGGGCCAGGCGGTCGTAATCGAGAGTGTCCAGTGGAGTCTGCGAAGGAAAGGCGCGGCGCCACATGCGCTGGCGATCGCTCACGTTAGGGAATGGAAAGTTGACGATAAAGCGCAGCCGCCGCGTGAAGGCGATATCCAGAGCACTCCGCATATTGGTAGCAAGGATCGCTAGGCCGCGATACGCTTCCATGCGTTGCAGCAGGTAATTTACTTCGATATTCGCGTAGTGGTCACGGCTGTCCTGAACCTCGCTGCGCTTGCCGAACAGGGCATCGGCCTCATCGAAAAACAGGATCGCTCCACCGTCTTCCGCGGCATCGAAAAGACGGCGCAAATTCTTTTCCGTCTCCCCGATGTACTTGCTCACCACGGCCGATAGATCGACGCGGTACAGGTTCAGCCGCAGCTCGTTGGCGATCACTTCGGCGGCCATGGTCTTACCCGTGCCGCTTTCCCCCGAGAAGAGTGCGCTGATGCCCAAGCCCCGGTTCATGCGGCTGCCAAAGCCCCAGTCCGAGTAGACCGTGGTTCGCTGATTCACTTGGTTGGCGACCTGGTGCAGCAGGTTCGTCTCTTCGGCGGGAAGCATCAGGTCTTCCCACACGGCCTTCGCATCAAGGCGCTGCGCCAATGTGTCCAGATGTGGACGGACGCGCATTCCGCAGGCGTCCCATAGCCTCTGGGCTGATTCGGCCGATGACTGACTTATCGCCTTCGGCGTTTGGCCAGCTATCTCGGCGACCTGACGAATCTCGAAAAGGTTGAGGCTGAACTGGCCGGAAAGAGCCGCCGCCAGCTTGCTGTCTTTCTTGCTTGTAACCGCCTCCCACGCGCTCTTCTGCTCTTGCTGGGTGGGTTTGGAAACCTCAACGCTCCAGGAAGGGCGCCCCAGCCGCGGCAGGGTCTCGCGCACGCCCAGCAGGATGAAGCCATCGCAGCGGGCAAGCAGCCGGCGCACGGCCGTGGCCTGCGACTCCACATCGAGCTCCTGCGCATCGAGGTAGAGAGCTAACGGCAGAAGAGCATTTTCCCTGCGCCACAGACGAGCGAACGCTTCCAGTTCCGATGGTTGAGCAGGTACCGCCTCCGACGAGATGCGGTATAAACGCGCGCCCCTGCTTGTCGCAACGTGCGAGGCCACCCCCTGCTTGCTGGCCGGATCGGGGCCTGAAAGCTGCACCACCGGCCGTAGATCATCCTGCGATTCGAGCATCCAGCTTTGCTCGATCTCCTCCGCGATACACAGCTGCGAAGGCGCCAATTCGGACGGGGCACCAGACACCCGACTGACTGGGGTGAGGTAGGGGGTAAGACGTTCATCGAGATAGTTCAGGCCCTTCAGGTATCCGACAATGCGCTCATCGGCCCGCAGCGCGCTCATGTTCAAAGCGTGGGCTCCCGGCTGCAGCACCTCGATCAATTTCCAATAGCGCAGGGGGCGCTCGGGTGAGAGAGCATCCCACGCAGGCTCATCGAGGATGGAGAGAGCGAGAGCGAAGGTGGGGTGAGGCTGCTCCAGATTGGCCTTGGACTGTGCGCAGAGTGCGGAGATAGACGGGTCAAACTCGGCAGCTGCGCACAGAATCAGAATCTCTCTTTCAAAGAGCGATAGCCCGAGCCTCTCGCTGAGTATCGTGAGCGCCGGAAAGAAGGCATCTTCCGCACTGGTCTTCGCTTGTTCTTCTGCAAAAGCATCCATGCTGGAGCTGATCGCTTTGAAAGCCGTCGATTTTCTCCTGTTCCCTGGCCTCTCCGCGTTCGCAACATCAGCGTCGGCGCCTTGACCCAGGCGCTGCCGCAGCCATTGCAGGGCTGCAGAGAGGTAGCGCGAGTTTGCGTCTTCCCAGGCCCTCTGTTCCATCATGGAATGGTCACCTTGTGCGAAGGATCAAACTCCGGTGGAGTGCTCGTGCGGTCGACCAGTTGACTATCTACTCCGTCGACGCGCAGGCGAACATAGTGCGTTCCCGAGGCAACGCCGTCGATGACAAAACTGACCTGCTCGGACTGCTCGGCGACCGGCGTGCCCTGCACCTCCTGGCTTCCGACGAGCAGCGCAATCCTTTGCCCCGGGCGCAGTTCGGGAGAGCAGTTGAAGGTGCATGTTACCTGTCCGTTTTTTGCTTTTCTTGACTTGAGGGGAAGCTTGGTCGTGATCTCAGGAGCAATCGCGAGCGGCAGCGCGTTGCTCGTCTGGCCGGGTTCGCCCGGGTTGGTGATCATGACCGCAACCATGTAAGAGCCCACCGCCCAGACAGCTGCATCATTGGGCGCTGCTCCTCCGGGTGGTACGTCGCTTTTGAGAGTCACTGTAATTTCGGTATTTGTAGCCGTAAGTGCGCTTACAACCAGCGGCGTGGCCAGCAGCGGGTGCGAGAACTGGACGCTGACCTGTTCTCCGCTGAGATTGTAGCCGCGGAGTGTGAGGGTGTCCGCAAGCTTCGCCGATGTCTGGTTGGGCGGCAGAACAATCTGCTGCAGGGTGGGGAATGGCGACAGCACATTAGACTGCGCTGCAATGCCGGTGTCGCCTTGTCCACGCTTCAGTACTGGAAGCGAAGCGACAACCGCGCGAGAACTTTCAATGAGAACCACCGCGGCCTCGTAAGCGACAGACAATCGGTACTGTGTTTGAAATCCGGTCCACAGCCTGGCTATCTCCTCTACAGAGAAGGGCTGCAGCGTGAAGCGCACGCGCTCAATCTGCAGCCAAAGATCGTTGTTGGCCAGCGCGACCTTAATCTCCTCCGAGCCCAGCAAAGGATGATCGTTCAAACAACTCATAGCGCGTCCCATAAGCTGGTGACTGAATGGGCGCAGTGTATCGTTATCGCGGCCGAACGCCGTGATGAGATAAAAGAGATTGAGGCCGAGCGGCGGTTGCGCCACCTCACCCGGCCGCACCCTGCCTGGCATATCCATGTTCCGCCAGGCACCGCTCGGGAGCACGTGATAGAGAAAGATATTTACCTGGTTGGCGTTGTTGCCGTTTACCCTCGCCCGGTCGAGCGGCTGCATGGTCACGACCGTATCGACCAGGTCAGGATCGGCTGTCACGCCTGCTGTCAGCAGGTTGCGCAACGTGGCCGTGACCGCTGCAATGGCGAGCGGATTACTCATTGGGACGGCTCCCCGGAACGGCGACGGAGATAGCCGGCCAGCGAGGGTGTGAGCGCAGGCCTTGGCTGTGGCAGCCTGCGTTCCGCCGGCAACATCGCGCGAACTTCTATGCGGCCGATCGTGACCTCGACCACGGGTTCCGGCGTGGCCTGGCTACCTTCGCGGAGCAGGGCGCGAGTCCCGCGCTGCGCAGCTCCGCTCGAGTGGGGGACAGGAGCCAGCAGCGTCCTGCTTTCGGCATGATTTAGAAGCCCTTGTTTCGCCGTTTCCGGTTGGATCTCCGCGATCGCTTCTTGTAACTCCCGCACCGGCTGAGGTTCCGTCTTTTCACCTGGCCAAGGCGCTGGCGCATCCATCACGGGCTGGCGGATAGCGCGCTGCGGAGACAATTGAGTCGGCTCGGTGACACGCTTGGCGGCTGGCTGGTGCGAAGGCTGTTCGATGTGTGCGCCTGGCCGGTGAGTTGCGTCTTTCGGCGCCTTGAGTAGAGGTTCCCTCGGAGAAGAAGCCTTCGGCAGAATGTGCCCTCCGGCAGTTTTCCCGCCCAGCGATGCAGGTACAGGACGCTGGTCTGGCGCACCCTCACGAGGCGATTGTCTCTCCGAAAGATCTTGATCGAACTCACCTGCCATCAGACGGGATGGATGCTCGTGGACCGTCGCTTCGTTACGCGAAGGGATCGTCTGTTCCGCCGAGGTCAGTAGGTTCGCGCTCTTATACGCTGGGACTGTGAGATGTGCTGCTCCAGGGGAAGCGGGCGGAGGGATAGGTTTACGCGTGGCGACAGCATCAGCCTCCTCCCGAGGAGGAGCCGGAGAGAATTCCTGGGCCTTCCCAGGCTGCGCAGCCCAATGGCTCACTTGCTTCGTCACTGAACTCGGCGGTGAGGCTTCCTGCATGCGCGGCGAGGGAGATGACGCTCGATCCTGCCCATGGTCGAGGTCTGCTTCTTCCTCATTGCGCTGCATGGTGCGCGCCCTGACAAAGCTGTCCTCGTCCGCCCATGCTGTGGGGTTTGCACGCGAACGCGGATTCGAACCAGGGTCCGCGGACGCCGGGCCAAACAGCGGCGCCACGCGCGGCTGCAACGCTGCCATGGAAGGGAACGTACGAGAGACCAGGTTGGCTAGATATCCGCTCATTCGCCCAGCATCTCCAGGTAACGCTGCCGGCGCCACGAACTCATCGCCAGGATGTCGGACTCGCTCCAAGCATAGGCCCGCGCCAGGCAATGGACCTCCCGCATGAGTCGCAGGGCCCACGCATGGACCTCACCCCACAGAAAGGCAGCGATGTCGAAGACAGCATGCCACTCGCCGCGGCAAACGCCGCAAACAAGGTTCAGCTGCACATTGCCCTGCGGATCGGCTTGATCCAGCTTTTCTTCGAGCACCGCAACCACCTCCGGTGGCAACTCTTCCTCGGAAATTGGCTCCCCCCGGCAGGCGGCCGTATCGATCACCTGCTTCAGGAGTAATGCCTTTCTTTCTTCGAAGTCATCGGCCCTATGGATTGCAGCCAGATCCAGGGCGGTCGGCACGTGGAAAGCGATTTCGTACTCTCCGCAGACCAGGCTTGCCTTCCCGGTATTTCCGTCAGCAATGCACGGAGTCGTCACATCCGCCACGCTGAACTCGAACTCCATTCTTGACTCGCACCGTGGACAGACAGCGAGTGCTGCGAGTCGCGCACCAAACACCTGTTCGTGAAACGCGAGCAGCCGGCCATCGCGTTCTCCTATAGGTAACTGTGCCAGTTTCATACCTGGCATGTCCGGGTATGCGGTGGCTAGCAGGTCCAGTGCCCTTGCGGCGAGATCCGGCTCCGCCATCGCCGACTCCCATGCGGAGAGCAGGCCGCGTGCAGTAAGAGGCTGCATGGTCTATTGCGCAGGTATGGTGAAAGTAGGCTCGGTAGGCTCAGGTACGTCGAGGTCGCGCTCCCAGCCTTCGTTCTCCAGCTTGATCTGCTGGATTGCCACGGCGTTGGCATTCGCATCGAGGTCGGGCAGTGCGTGATACTCCGACACCCAGCAGCGATAGATCTTGTAAGCAATCGCCAGCTGACCGGCCTCGTTATAGAACTCGAGCAGCAGATCCTTGCGAAAGTCCTTGAGGGACACTTCCATGCCGAGGCCTGATCCATAATCCCAAACCTTGTTCGCCCACTTTTCAAACTCGGTATCATGAGTTACGCCTCGCTCCAGCGTAATGGCCTCATATTCCGTGCGTCCGGGAAGCTTGCGGCTGCTGCTGTGGTCACCGCCCTCGCGATATTTCACCACCTCCGTGGTACGCTTCAAGCCGGCCACCTTGCTGATACCCGCAACATATTTCCCGTCCCACTTGATGCGGAACTTGAAGTTCTTGTACGGGTCAAATCGATACGAATTGACTGTAAACTGCGCCATGCGTCTCTCCGTCCTTTATGTCGCGATCGTTCCTGCCATTTGCTGAATTTGCAGCACGACGAACTCCGCCGGCTTTAGCGGAGCGAAGCCGACTACGATATTCACCACTCCCAGGTCGATATCATTCTGAGTAGTTGTGGTGTTGTCGCACTTCACAAAATACGCATCGGTGGGCGTTTGTCCCTGAAAGGCACCCTGCACAAAAAGGTTGTGCAGGAACGCGCCGACGTTCAGGCGAATCGCTGCCCAGAGCGGTGCTGCATTCGGCTCGAAGACTACCCACTGGGTTCCCCGGTAGAGGCTCTCTTCGAGAAACAGTGTGAACCGCCTCACGGGGAGATACTTGTAATCGTCTTCCAGTTGGTCGGCTCCACGCAGCGTGCGCGCTCCCCATACGACGCTCCCGGCTTCCTTGAAAGTACGCAGGCAGTTAAGGCCGAGCGGATTGAGCTGACCATTCTCGTCATTGGTCAGGTTCACATCCAGCCCGACGATTCCGCTGAGGCCCGCGTCGAGCCCCGCTGGCGCCTTCCATACGCCACGATGCGCATCGGTCGATGCCATGATGCCTGCAATGATGCCGCATGGTGCGTAAGTACTTTGCTGCCCCTGGCTCAGGATGTCTGATTCGATCACCCTCGGAAAATAAAGAGCGGCATTGCGCGCCCGGTCTCCGGTGAGCGGCAGCGTTGCCATGCCACTTACCGCTCGATTGGCAGCCCCGACCGGGTTCTCGCTCCACGCAGCCGGAGAGTCCACGATCAAAATAGCCCTGCGCTTCTGATAGCAGTAATCAAGCGCGGCCGAATATACATTGAACGATGTATCTCCGCCTGGCACGTCAGGGGGGATGCAGAGCAGGTTGAACAGGTCTACTGCCTCCAGCGCATAGAGGCCCGCCTTGCTGGCTTGACCATCCTTTGGGATGTAATCGATATCCTGCAGCGGCGTAGCGGAGTCCGCACCTCCTGTTGCAATCACGGGCAACGATACCGCGGCGGGTGCGGCGGGCGGAGCAGCGGGGGCCGCAGGTCCTGCGGGCGGGGGAGGCGGGGCTGCCGCCACGCCAGGATTGGTTGCGGGCAAATCGGGAACACCGGCTTTCAGTGGGACCACTACCAGTTCAG
This sequence comes from Candidatus Babeliales bacterium, assembly GCA_964658255.1. Classification (GTDB taxonomy): domain Bacteria; phylum Acidobacteriota; class Terriglobia; order Terriglobales; family Acidobacteriaceae; genus EB88. The sequence continues at coordinate 26,301 of CAZZYO010000028.1, read as the reverse complement.
AACTTTGCGCAAGGACGCGATCCACTCTCCGGGCCCGGGCGGCGGCCGAAAGTTGCGTCGGAGGCTTGACACTGTCATCCCTGTCCGGCTTGACCGTGACATTCAGATATCTTTCCTGCGCCACCACCTGTCCGTTGGACATCTCAGTCACGGTCAGGTTGAACAGGTCGCCTGCCTGCAGACCGTACCTGCTGGCTACATCGGGAGTGATCAGATTTGTGTCGACGCTCGCTGTAAGTCCATGGATGACCACCGTCTGGTCTTTCTTCGCGTCGCCGCCAGGATCCTTGATCACTGTCGTCTGGCCATTGGCCCACGTGCCAGGACTGAACGCATTCAGCTTCAGGCCGCCAATGGTAAGCTGCGCTGTAGCCTTCTCAGGATCCCCTCCGAAGATGCGCACGATGATAGCCTGTCCACCACCGTTCTGGTAGAAGTCGTTGACCGCGTAGCTCATAGGGTAATCAACAGCAAGGCCGCCAAACTGCTGCTCGAAATCCCCAAAGCTGTTGATGGTGGTCGCCTCGTTCAAAGGGCCGCTGAGTGTTCGTCCCACGAAGGCTGTAATGGACGTCGCAACGCCCGTGATCGTGCGAACGCCGCTCGAAATTTCTTCGATGTAGACGCCAGGGTAAGTTGTCGTAACTGGCATACAACACACTCCTCGGAATACCGTGAGTCGTCCAGATGCATGGCTAAGGCCTGGTACCGGCAGCAGCGGAAATAACGCGATCTGCGAGAGCGGAAGCTTTACTTTACGAGGGAGGACCGGGGGCTCCGCCGAACGCCAGTAAGGATTACTAGGAACGGTTTAGCGTGTCAAGAAAAAAGAAAGGCTTTCTTGTAAAGCTTCGTCGACTCCTGCAATTCACTCTGGGTTTGTAAAAATCCCATGATAAAAAGCGATCTTGATGCTTACAGTTTGGATAACCAGGAATGCTCGTCCCGTGTAAGCATCGATAACTCATTCAGCCTTTGATCGAATCGAACACGCCATCCTACTCGCGGCTGGCTTCAACTTCCCGGACCTGATGGAGATGCGGCGCGAGCGGCAGGCGAGCGCAAAGATGAGCGCGGGAGAAGATCTCTGAACCACTTACCGCGATGCATGTAAGAATCAGAGGTTTCCATCCGAGGTGGACCAATGCTGGATTCGACGCCATGGTAAGTAGCCATTGGCATGGCGCTCGTTTATCTGACCTCTGCCCAGGCGATCTGGGATCACCGGTTGGTGCAAACTCTTTACGCACGGAGAGAGTCACAATCTGCCCGACAGCAAGGGGAAGGAGGCGCTCACTATCCTGGCAAGAAAGCCGGGAGGGAGTATTACCAGGGCCCGGCAGGCGTCTTTGCATGCGCTTGCAAAAAGGATTCCAGTTCAGCGCACCGATCCCGGCTATCCAGCCTTCAACGCGGCCAGGACTTCTTCCGCAACGCCTCCGTGGTGATCTGGCGCTCCGTCCAGTCAAAGTTCTCAAGTGTGTCAGTTGCGCCGCTATATGGGTTCTGGCGCACTTTTGGTGAAGAGCCGGGGGCGGATGTAGACCTTGATGGATGAACCGAGGAACGTTGATCCGAGCAGTGCGGAAGTGGAGCTGATCTGCCTCGGTTCGAAGGCTGGCTCTATCCCAGTTAGAGTTGCGCGCCTGCCAGCCCGTGTCTGTGTGTCCAAGCTGCGGTAGCCGCTCTTCCCGCGTGCATAGTCGTTATTGGCGGACGCTTGCAGACTTGCCGTGGGAGGGTATCCCGGTCAAGATTTTGCTCCGGGCCCGCAAGTTCTTCTGTGTGGACGAGCGCTGCACACGCCGCATCTTCACCGAGCAGCTACCCGGGACCGTGAGCCGCTATGCACGGGGAAGCTGCCGCTCCAGTGAAGGTCTCAACTGTGTCACTCTCGCGCTCGGTGGGCAGGCAGGCACAAGACTGGCCCGCAAGCTGGGCTTGCTCGCGAGTCGAACGACGCTTCTCCGTGAGCTTAGCAGGCGAGCGCATCCCCCTACACCCTCTTCCCCGCGGTGCTTGGACTCGATGAGTGGGCCTGGAAGAAGGGCCATAGGTATGGGACGATCCTGTGCGATCTTGAGCAGGGCCTCGTCATCGATCTGCTTCCGACGCGAAACGCGGAGATGGTAGCAGCATGGCAAACGTTTGCACCCGAGCGTGCAAGTTGTAAGCCGGGATCGGGCCGGTACTTTCGCTGATGCGATCCACAAGGGTGCAGCTTGTCCGTAGCTCTGATCCAAAGGATTTGCAGACGCTAGCGTCCAAGCGGACACAGCAGAAGAGGAAGCTACAAAAGCTGCGCAGCTGACGCAGAGCGAAACCGTGCGGTCTCTATTGGGAGGCCGGAACCGAATTACCAACGACCATCCTCTGCTTGCAACATGGAGAAGCTTTTCTGTATGCCTGTCCTGAGTGCGCCGCCATTCAGCTTGTTGTCCTAGGGAAACAGACGCGCCCGCTTCTCCGATGCTCACATAGTCGCTGGCGACCGACACCTCTCTTAAAACGGCAAACTCCATTCGGCTGAGCCATCCGGTCCGTGGGAGTTGCTGTGTCACCTTCAACGCGATACTGTCACAGCGCTGCGTGGCTCTCCGCCCGGTAGCTTTTGGCTCGGCTCTATTCCGGCGACGCAGTGCCTTAAGGTGGTGGATGACTTCTACTGGCTCTCGCGGACGCCTGGACTGTCGGTGATTGCCGATCCGTCCTCAACCTTCAGCGATGCCTTCTTCTGGACCAGTCCCCTTTCAAGCTCAAGACTTCTGTTTCTCTGCACCGGCCATTCAGCATTCTCAGCCTGGCACCCTGATCCGAGGGCTGAGTTACTCCTTGCCATAGCCGCGACAATGCTGGGCTACGCGCATTCAGGGTGCTCAAACGTCTGCCGTACTACCCGCCCCCGTCTGGTTGCTACCCATTGTGCAGGATATTGCGCTCACTCCATACAACACATGCCCTGAGGCTCCGGAAGATGCAGGCCAACTGGCCACCAACCCTCCAGTCGCGCTGCGCACGGCGGGTCAAAGCAGCTTGGCGATCCATGGTGCCACGCGCTGATTCGCCTAATTAACGACCACTTTTCTCCTATTTAAGGGGACATATTCTCCAGTTAAGTCTCCCAATCGGCGGTATTCTCCTCAACAAGAGGCTCGCGACACCCGCCTTTCAGTGCCGCAAGTGTGCACTCAAATCTCGGAAAATGCTCGAAAACAAACTGCGCTTGTTGAGTGCAGCGTGACAGCGCTACAACGTCAGGGTATAAGCCTGGGCACCATTGCAAAAGAGACCGGGCTCAATTGGCGGACGGTCGCTAAATGGGCGATGTTGAAGGATTGCCAGAGCGCCGCAGCATGAGTCCCAAGTCGACAACGCCGAGAAATACGAATACTACTTGGCTCACCGGTGGACAAAGAGTTTTCGAACGGCGCGTCACCTAATGCCGGAGATCCAAGAGCTTCGATATACCGGCAGGCTGACGCACCTGGAGCGGCTGCTTAGTGACTGGCGCCGAGATCGGCCTGGACCTAGCGCAACGGCTCTCAGCGCCGATGAGGGAGACGGGGCGTTCTTGGCTTCGCTCAAAGTTCCTCCGATAGCCGCTTCGTATCTGTGCATGAAACCTAGGGGTTGACGACACAGCAGGAATGCACAGAGTCGCCCAGCCAAAGCAGCAAGCACCGGCCTTCGCCACTATGCGAAAGCTGGCCCTGAGATTCCGGGACATCCTGCGAGGGCTAGACTCCGCCAAAATCGATTCCTGGCTGGAAGATGCGCACCGATCGGGCCTGTATGGACTGTGTTGATTCACCTATACCGTCCGGCATGATCTCGCCGCTGTCCGATTGCCATTAGCGAGATTGGAGCAACGGACAAAGTGAGGGTTACATGAATCAGCTCAAAACTCCAAGGCGCCAGATGTATGGCCCCGCAGATCTGCCATCACCGCCGCGCCGGTGCCGGTGGACATGCGGGCGAGGAACTTACAGAAGCAAGTGCTCACGCAGGCCTCGCCGACCGGAGTCACATGACACGCGCCTTTGTACGACAAGTTGGGGCGACCCCGGCCCGTTATCGCCGGGTCGTCGCAGAGCCGAAAAGGAGAGCAATTTCGTGGAAGACACCGGCGATCCAAGGGCATCGCCGGTGTCTTCCTGTTACTCAACTTGCATGACAGCTAGTTCGTTTCCAGCAGGTTCAGTGAAGTGAAAGCGGCGACCACCAGGGAATTTGAACGTTGGCAGGGTGATGGTTCCGCCAGTTTGGCGAACCTGTTCCTCCATGGCTTCGATGTTGTCAGTTTCAACAATGACAAGGGGTGCCTTGGTTCGGTGCTCAATTCCTGCATTGGAAACCGCCATCCACGCCGGATTCGGAGAAGGCAGTGTAATCACCTCCCCAGTCTTGAAACGACCAGCCAAACAGAGAACCGTAAAAAGCCTTCATCTCATCTGTGCTGGTTCCAGGAAGCTCAACTTACGCGATCTTATTGGTGGACATAGCTCTCCTGAGTGCGCGTTCGAGCGCAGCTCTCGCGGTGAGCCTCCGTCAGGTCTGCGGCGAGAAGAACGCATGCGGGTAGAGACCGCAGAATGCAGCCTCGCGAGGAACGAGCCGAGTCTACCGAATCATGCGCTTCTGGCCAACGAGATTAGTAATGAGAAACGCGCCTCACGCCAGTTGAGCAAGCCGGCCTGTGCCAATCGCACGTTCTGGAGCGGCAAACTTCCGCCTGTGCGACATATCAGTATCGATAGGGTGGTGGTGAGCGCATTGGCGAGGGCCTGGCCAATTTTCCCAAATCCTATGCTTGCGTAGCTCATATTTTCCTTCGGTTTGCCGAACCCGATGGCGCTCCGAATGGTCAATGGAGCGCCGTTGGGCGCAGCGGGTTAAATTTGCGCCAGGCCGCCGTCGACGGCGAGCTCGCTGCCGGTCATGAAGCTGCTGTCGTCCGATGCGAGAAAGGCCGCCGCCGCCCCGAGCTCCGCAGGTTCGCCCATGCGCTGGAACCCAGTCATCGCGCCGTAGGCCTTCAGGCCCTCCTCTCCCAGTGCAGCCGTCGCGAGCTCAGTCGCTATCGCCCCGGGCGACAGCACGTTTACGCGGATGCCGGTGCCCTTCAGGTCCTCTAACCAGGTTCGCGCGAGATTGCGCACTGCCGCCTTGCTCGCGCTGTAGGCGGTGAACGCGGGAGCGCCCGTAGTGCCGGCGCTCGATCCAGTCAGGATGATGGAACCGCCCTTGCCCATCAGCGGCAGCGCCTTCTGGACTGTAAAGATCGTTCCCTTCACATTGACGTCGAAAATATCGTCAATGTGCTTAGCGGTTATCTCGCCAAGCTTAAGCGGGCTTCCCACTCCGGCATTGGCGACGACAATGTCGAGGGTTCCGTGCTCGGCCTTCACCGCAGCGTAGAGTCGGTCGAGGTCGGCCTCATCCGAGACCGAGCCCTTTACAGCGCGGGCGTTGGGTCCGAGGTCGGCTATAGCGGTGTCGAGCGCTTCCTGTCGGCGGCCGAAAATGAAGACCGAGGCACCCTCTTCGATGAAGCGCTTTGCTGCGGCGAGGCCGATGCCGGTAGCGCCCCCTGTGATGACTGCAACCTTACCTTCAAGCTTTCCCATAATGACTCCTTCGATTGATGTATCGCGTTCGGTACAGTAGAGTAGAGTTCTTTCGCGATGGACGAGGACTGCTCAGGAGTCCTAATCTTTTGTCCATTCGTCCAAAAAGAGGGATGAAGTCAAGCTAATCGCATCTATTGAGCTGAGTCACGCGGCTCTTTTACTTGATGCTGCGCTTATCCAACAGAGAAGCTGTGCTCTTTGGTACGGTTCTCACAAGCACCAGGGCCTTCAAGAGCAAGGGGAGGCTAAGTTGGATCCGATAACAGACATCTTCAGAACAATGCACGTAACTGCTATCGGTCTGCATAGGCTCGAAGCCACAGCCCCGTGGGGATTGATACAGGAGAAGCAAACCGAAGAAGAAAACACGCTTTCCAGCAAGAAGCCTTCACCCACACATTTGGCGCACTTCGCCATGCTGTCGCGCGGTAACTGCTCGCTCAGTGTGGAAGGCATTCCAGAGCCAATTCCCCTCACCGGTGGCGATTGCTTTTTGCTGGCCCGTGGGACTTCGATCGTTTTGCGTGACAGCCCGCGAACACATCCGAAGTGGAGTTTCCGCGAGGTCAGGGCCAAAGCCGACAGCAATGTCGTTCATCACGGAGGGGGTGGCGCACCGACCACAATCGTCTGCGGATCTATGAGTTTTGATCGCGCCAGCCTCAAGCCGATCACTCAGTTATTGCCGAGCTTGATCCTGATTAAGGCGGAGCAGGCACGCACGCTTGCTCTTCATGGCACAATGCAGGCCCTGGCGTCAGAACTGGCAGAACAGGTGCCGGGATCTGAAGTAGTCGCAACTCGGCTGGCCGAGGTTTTCTTCATCCAAATCCTCCGGGCGCATATCGCGTCGGGACCGGACCGCAACAAAGGATGGCTCCGTGCGGTTTTCGATTCACAGATAGGCACTGCCCTGAGTGCCGTTCACGACAGAGTAAATACACCCTGGACGGTCGGATCCCTGGCCGCAGCGGCGGGCATGTCTCGCTCCGCCTTTGCAGCACGTTTTAAAGAGCTACTCGGGCAAACACCGCTGGAATATGTCACCGAGTGGCGGATGCAGAAGGCGATGCAGTTACTACAACAGCGGGACAAAAAGCTCATCGATGTCGCTCGGTTGGTCGGTTACGAGTCCGATGCTGCGTTCAGCAAGGCGTTCAAGCGAGTCGTCGGAGCCAACCCCGGCGAATACCTCAAACGTGGCATTGAAGGTTTGGCCGAAGTATAAAGGCAATAACGCCTGCGGGAATCAGCTTCCGCTATTGCGTCTTCGCGTTCCTGATTCGTTTTCAATCTTGTTGCTGCCTGTTAGAAGATGGCATTCGCGATGATGCGCGATAAGTGCTCAGCCCGTGGCGCGAACGAGGGTTGGTCGACTGCCCAGCCGAGCGCAGCCATCAAGGCGAACAGATCGTCCCCATTGATCTCGGTACGCGCCTTTCCCAAAGCCTGAGCACGGCGCAGTAGTCGCGCGCTCGCAGAGTGCACCGCTGCGCACGATGCGTAAAGAGCGGATTCCGGGTTTGTGTGAGCGGCCGCCATCTGGGCGACAACGCCCCTGTAGCTCTGGGCGAAGGCCACCCACTCTCGAAACCAGGACACGAGAGCCTCATCCGGTGAGTCCGCGGTTTCGAGGTCGTCCGCTCTCCGCGTCAGTGCATCCAGATTCGTACAAAGCAACGCTTCAAACAAGGCGGCTCGCGAAGGAAAGTGGCGAAGAAGCGTAGCTAATCCAACGCCAGCCCGACGTGCGATATCACGCATCGACGCTTCCCCGCTGTTCTCGGCGAAGATGTCGCGCGCCACCGCGAGGATCTTGCTGTAGTTTTTCTCGGCGTCGGCCCGCATAGCCCCTTGACAAGTGGAGCAGTGATCCACATACTGAGAGTGCGCATGTGGATCACTGCTCCAGATGCTTCCTGAATGATACAGCTCAGTGCCTACATTCAGGAAACACAAGAAGAACAGGGATCAAAGGAAGTAATGATGGGAAAGTTCGATGGAAAGATTGTGATCGTGACCGGCGGAAGCAGCGGGATTGGCCTGGCCACAGCCAAGCGCTTTGTGGATGAAGGTGCGCACATCGTGATCACTGGGCGGCGCGAGAAAGAGCTGAAGGAGGCTGCTGCCTTCATCAAGACAAATGTTACGACGGTCGTGGGTGACGTGTCGCGTCTGGATGATCTGGACCGGCTCTTTGCCGTGGTGAAAGAGAAGCATGGTCACATCGACGTTCTCTTCGCGAACGCGGGCGCGGGTACAGTCGCACCGCTCGCGGTTGCTACTGAAGCCCAGTACGACCAGACCTTCGACGTAAACGTGAAGGGAATGTTCTTTACGGTCCAGAAGGCCCTTCCCCTCTTCAAAGACGGAGGCTCGATCATCCTGAACTCTTCTGTTTCAAACGTGATGGGGCTTCCGATGTTTACCGCCTACGCCGCCAGCAAGGCGGCTGTGCGCAGCTTTGCGCGTGGCTGGGCTATGGAGCTGAAAGATCGCAGAATCCGCGTCAATTGCATGAGCCCCGGAGCGATCGATACCCCGGCCTTGGCGACCACTACGGGCCTCACAGCTGAACAGGCTGAGCAGGCCGTCGCCCAGTTCACCACGCAGATCCCGATGGGTCGCAGGGGCACGCCCGAGGAAATCGCGGCTGCCGTCACGTTCCTCGCCTCCGATGAAAGTTCCTATATAAACGGCGTGGATCTCGCCGTCGATGGCGGCATGGCGCAGGTCTAACCCCGGCGCCGTTTCGTGCCTGGCCCTCGCCAGTCCCGGAACCGCATTTCTCAAGTCCTGTGAAGAAGCGCCGTTGCGGAAAGGTGGGCGGGCGATCCGGGCCGGAGTCGCTTTCAGCGCGGATCACTGACGACAATGCGACTTGTGAGAATTAGCAAATATCCGGACACATGTGAGCGAAAGCTCTTCTGCGCACAGAAGATGAGTACGCCTCAATGAGCTATGGATTCACGACAGAACGCGGACACCCAGCCTTGAGGCGCTTGACGGCAGCGACCGTATTCGGCCCCAGCTCAGGATGATCGAAGTCTTTTCCATACTTCGGTAAGTTGAGGTACGAGTCGACGAACATGTAGGGAGGCTGCTTCAACAACGCCGTAATTGCATCGTCGCCATGATCAACTGCAATCGCTTTCGCAATGACGTAACCCAACTTGTATTCGGGCTCCGGAACGTAGAACCCGAGCGCGTAAACGGCGTCAAAGGGTACCGGTTGAGGTGCGTTCAGGCCCGTGATGGAAAGTTCGAGAAGGGTCACGTCCCTGCTGAGATAGGCTAGTCCATCCTGCATCTCGGTCAGCGCCTTTTTAGCGTCCGCGCCTTTTGCGTCGCGCAGAAGGAAAAGGTCTCCAACGTAGCTTGCAGTGCCTTCGTCATAAAGAGCTTCGAAGTAGTCGAAGGTCGTGGAGCATTGTTGCGCCAGCGCCCGGTACTGCCCCTTGTCGGCATCCTTGGCATGCCACCAGGCGTCTTGTTGCGGAGCGAAGGCACCCTGGACGGCGTGGTACAACTCGTGGGCCATGATGACTCTGGCAAGGTCGAAGTCGATGAAGTAGGCGAGGTTTAGAAAGAATTCCGGCTTTCCAAAAGCGAAGCCACCCGATACGCCACCCACAATCAGGTACCCCGAAATCGCCACCTTGGAATCACGCGGTGAGAATTGACCGACCCTTGCCGTGACCCACTGTCTAAACGCCACGGGATCGGCTTCGATCTGATTCAGCAACGCCTGCAGTTCCTCGGCATGTGGTTTCAAAGAAGCAAAGTTGAACTTGAAACCCTTGTCCGCTGCTTTGTCTTGCGCGGTCGCCAGGAGCGCATCGGCACAGCTCTGTGTCGTCGCTTTTCTGCCATAGCTATTCTCTTTCTGCACTAACCCCTGATTTCCGGGTAAGCTGCAGGCCTCCAGGGCCTGGTCAGATGTCAGATTTGGATTCTGCAAAGCTTTCAAGACTGCCCGTGCCGACGTGGAGTCTACGGCCACCTGTGCTTTGCAAATACTCGACGTGCAAACCACTAGAACGAGAAGAAGAAGGCGCAGTTTAGAGGGCGGCATGTGATGAGTTTTACATGGTAACGGGAAGACAGATACCCGATTGATTGCAGCCGAATCAGACGAATAACACCGAAGATTCGCATGAGTCCTGTGAAACGCCGCTCACCTCAGTCAGCCGTCCCGTCATGCTCCAAACGGCGTTTGTGGCGACAAACATTCGCTCATTGCGACATCCCGGTACGAAGGTGGCGGATGAGGCATGATGGAGACAGCATGCGGCCAATCTGCCTTGTTGTCGAAATCGTACTCCTTGCCTTAGCCCCGTCATCACTCAGGGCGCAGAGCCTCCAAGGCACGACTCCCATCGAGGCAGTCCGCGCAGTCAACAAGCAGGCCGATCAATCAACCCCAATGTGGTTTGTGCAGACATTGACCCAGCGCTTTGGCCCCCGGCTGACCGGCTCCGGCAACGAGCAAAAATCCGCAGCCTGGACTCTCGACGAAATGAAACGCGCCGGGCTAAGCCAAGTTCACACCGAAAGCTGGACGCTACATCGGGGATGGAAGCGACGGTACGCGTCCGCTCGCCTTCTCAAGCCTTACAAGACGGAGCTGCAAGTCGCCTCCTATGGATGGTCCGGTTCAACCAACGGTGCTGTTGAGGGCGAGGTCGTACTCGTGGATGGCAACGCAACTCTTACCGAAGAGGCCACGAGCAATTGGCGGGGCAAGATCGTCCTTGTTGCTCCAATCTCGAAAGACGGGATTCGTGGAGTTGCGGATGCGCCTGTTTTGGCAAACTGGGCAGAAAAAGCCCACGCCGTTGCGGTGATCGACGGCATCCCTCGCCCCGGAGGCATGCTGCACACCGGCCCAATCGGCTTTCCCGGCCGGGAGTCTTCGGTGCCAATCCTCGATATGCCGGAGAAACAGCGGCAACAGTTGGAACGCTTGGTCAAGCAGGGTGCCAAGCCCAGGGTCTGGCTCAGTATTGCCAACCGCTTTACCGATGGTCCGATTTCGGCAGAAAACGTCGTAGGAGAAATCGACGGCGCGGTGCACCCGGAGCAGATCGTTCTGATAGGGGCGCATCTGGATTCCTGGGATCTCAGCCCAGGCACAACAGACGACGGAACCGGCGTGGCGGCCGTACTTGCTGCAGCCCACGCGATTCACGACTCCGGGCTGCGGCCCGAGAGAACCATCCGGTTTGTTCTCTTCACCGGAGAGGAGCAGGGTCTCTTGGGTTCTCAGGCCTACGTGGAACAGCATCGTGCAGAGCTTCCAAACTTCGTCTGCGCTCTCGTGATGGATTGGGGATCAGGTCCCATCACACGCTTTCCACTCGCCGGTCATCCCGAGATGGAGAGGCCGCTCAAGGATCTGTTCCAGGCTGACGAAACATTCAAATCCATCAACACCTCTTCCGGCTTCCTTACCTTCACGGATGGCTTTGCCTTCACCTTCGCCGGTCTCCCCGGCATTGGCTTGTTGCAGGAGTCTCCCACGTACGATCGAGAGGCGCATTCGGCGGAGGATTCGCTGCCAACGGTCGACGCGACTGCGCTCCGGTTCAACACGAGAGTGCTTGCAGCATCGGCAATCTGGCTGGCAGACGTGAAGCAGAGGCCCGGAACCGCCTTCACGCAGGCTGAAAACGAACAGGCACTTCGCCCAGTTCGAAGCGCCCTACAGATGCTCGGAGTGTGGCCTTACGAGCGAAGCAGCATCCCGCGCTGACTAGTCCGGATCATTCGTCCCGCTAAACGCCTTACAGGTGAGGAGCAAAAGGGTTCGTCTTTCTTGCACGGCTGGGAGGCCCTGCCATGGCGAAAAGTACAAAGAGGAAAGAGCCCGAAGACCATTCTGAAGCTGCCCGACCTGGAGCAGTCCAAAACCGCTGTTCTAAACAGCCTTGGGTCCCGGAGTTCGCGAAGATCCTACGACCATGCCATCCGGGATTTCATTCACTGTTATTGCTCAGAACCCCGTTTAGCATGCAACAGCACCGTTGTGACCCGGTACCGGATCTCGCTGAAACAGCGGCGGTACGCTCCGGCGACAATCAACCTGCGTTTGGCTGCGGTACGCCGACTGGCGTAAAAAGCGTCCGACTGTGGCCTCCTGAGCCCTGATCTCGCCGCAGGTATACGCCGAGTGAAAGGTGCAAAGCGGCTGGGTGTCCGGGTCGGGAACTGGCTTTCTGCCGAGCAAGGCAAGACCCTCATCTCCGCACCTGCTGGACCGGAGCTCCGGAACGTGCGGAACCGAGCCGTACTCGCCATGCTCATAGGGTGTGGTCTGCGCCGGGCTGAAATCGTCACGGTCAGGATTGAGGACTTGCAGCTACGGGAAAACCACTGGATCTTGGCGGATCTGGTTGGCAAGGGCGGTCACGTGCGAACGGTGCCCGTGCCGGCGTGGGTCAAGGTAACCGTGGACGCATGGTTGAAGTCGGCAAACCTGGCGACTGGCACCCTGTTCCGTTCTGTGGCCAAGACCGGCAAGGTGTGGGGTAGCGGCCTTACCGCGAAGGTCATCTATTCCATCGTGAGAAACGCAGCCTCAGATTGCGGCTTTGGTCCTGTTGCTCCTCACGACGTGCGCAGGACCTGCGCTCGCCTCTGTCATCAGGCGGGCGGGGAGCTCGAACAGATTCAATTTCTCCTCGGGCATGTGTCCGTCCAAACGACTGAGCGATACCTTGGCTGTAAGCAGCGCCTGCAGAATGCGGTCAATGACCGCATTGGATTGGAGCCGGAGCCGCCCTGACCGGTGCTGGTTGACTATGCGACATATCGTTACTTGTCGATGAAGACGTTTTCCATCCATGCAAAACGAGTCAGGAGTGAGCCAGCGCCGCCGCCTCACTGCCTAGCTGTAGCCGTGTCAGAGACTTGGGTGCAGATTCCGAACTGGACTGACCTTCTCCAGCAGCGATGCGATATGCAGAATGGTCGACTCAGCCTGCCAGCTTCCAATCACTTGCACGTTGATCGGCATGCCTTCGCTGCTTGTGCCGAACCGTAAGGACACGCCTGGCAAGCCAGTCACGTTCAAGGGCACAGTAGCTCCCTGCATGTACGTTGCGTCCACAGTCTGACCGTTGATCACGAATTCAGATTGGCCGTGCTTGTAGGCCGGGACAGGCAGAACCGGAGTCAGCAACGCGTCATACGTTTGGAAATAGGCGGCGAATCCGTCCTTCAGCCGTTCCGCCGCCTGCTCTGCGTCGATGTAATCCTCCATGGACGTGTCAGGGAGCGAGAGCATGTACTTTGCCATCATGTAGAGCTCGTCGTCGGTGTGACCAGCCGTGGCCTCCCGGAACGCCGGCTTCATCTCCATCACGTGCAGACGATTGAAAACTTCGAGCGCAAAGTCGCGCTCGAGTGCTGGAATGCGTACAGGCTCCACCGAGACGCCGGTTTCCTTGAGCGCATCGGCTGCTGCTTCCACCGTCCTCGCAACCTCCGGGTCAATAGGTCCAAAGCCCGGCTCCACCAGCCAGCCCACGCGCAGCTTCCGGCCTGATGTGTTTCCGGGCTGGGCATCGAACGGAACGACACTGCTGTAGCCATCAAGTCCGTCCGGACCTGCCAATTGAGAAAAGGCAAGCGCCAGATCACGGATGCTGCGGGCCATCGGGCCCACATGCCAGAAACGTCGCGGCACTCGCGGCCAGATGCCCGTCATCGGAATGCCGCCATGGGTGGCCTTCAGCGAGACAATGCCAGTCTGCGCCGCCGGTCCACGGACGGAAATTGCGAGATCGGTGCCAAGGCCCAGCGGCGACATAGCCGCCGCAATGGCTGCTGACTCTCCTCCGCTCGACCCACCCGGGGTGCGGGTAAGGTCCCAAGGATTGTTCGATCGGCCGGTAAGCAGGTTGTCGCTCTCAATCCAGTAGGAGAACTCAGGCTGATTTGTCTTTGCCAGCAGTATGCCGCCTGCCTTCTTCAGCCGCGCGACGCTGGTTGCATCCGTGCCGGGCAGGCGACCCTTGAAGATGGGCGAGCCGCGTTGTGTCAGTACGTTGGCCGTGTCGATCGAGTCCTTTGCAGTGAAGGGAACACCATGCAGCGGACCAAGCGACTCTCCGTTGAGAACTGCAGCTTCCGCGGCTTTGGCGTCCGCCAAGGCCCGGTCTGCAAGAGTCACGATGGCGTTTACTTTTGGATTGACTGTCTCAATGCGATCAAGGTGCGCCATCACCACTTCCACGGGAGAGATCTCGCGTGTGCGGATCAGCTCGGCTAGCTTTGTTGCATCGGAATAAATCAGTTCAGTGTTCATTTCCTGACTCCCTACCTGCCACTTGGCAGGTGTATCAATGAAGATTCTACCTGTCACATGGTAGATTCAAGAAGTTCGAGTTTCTTTCTATAGAAGTCGCGGAGGTGGGCGATGAGTGAAAATGCCCGTGAACAAATTCTTGCGGTGGCAAAGCTCGTGGCACAAGCGCACGGGTATGCAGGATTGAACTTTCGTGATCTCGCCCAGCAGGTGGGCATTAAGGCTGCGAGCATCTACTACTATTTTCCGAGCAAGGCCGACCTTGCGACGGCAGTAGCAAAGCGGTACTGGCAGGATGCTGGGGTATATCTAGAATCTCTGCTCAAGGATTCAGCAAAACCGCTGGATGCGCTCCGCCGTTATCCGGAGACGTTTCGTTGGGCGCTGGTGAACGACAACCGGCTCTGCCTATGCAGCTTCCTGTCGGCGCTATTCGATGACGTCCCTGACGAGGTGAGGAAGGAAGTTCAGACATTCACCGATGTCAATACTGCCTGGCTCAAGAAGGTGCTGATTGCTGCGAAGAGAGCGAGCCCTAAAGAGGCGGAGAAGCGCGCCCATGCTATCTACGCCGCGATCGCAGGCGCACAGCTGATGGCGAGAAGCAGAGCAGATATGGCACTTTACGACAGCCTGATCGACAGCTATCGTACAAGCGGATTGCTGCCTGCCTGAATTTGTACCGATAAACGCAGTTAGTGGAAGTTCACCCGTAGAGTTGCCACCAAACGTCGAAATCGTACGCTAGCGATTTGAGGTCAAGCGAGCACAGGTGAAAAGCTCTTCTCGGCTACAGGTCTCAAGCGTCTATGTGGAATGGAAATGCCAGCGTAATCGCAGATCTTGTTTATTCCTAACAGGCAGCCGCCGGGACCGTGGTAGTGGGGAAATGCCGCAGGGATTTCCAAGGCGTGCTGGAAGGGTGGAAAGCCGCTTTTGGCTTTCCAAGCTTTCCAAGCGTCGTCATTTCCACGGTTCGTTACGCGGTGACGGCTGAACAGAACGGCAAACACAGGGCAGTTGCCGAGAATGCCGTTTCGAAGGGAGCGCGGAACCTGTAGGCAGCTCCCTGGCGAATCATGCCTGGATCATTTCTTCTGAATCAGTTTGATTTCGAATATCGATGGCCATTGCTTCCCGGTAACAAAGAGGCGGTCGCGTTGCGCGTCGTAGGCAATCCCATTCAAGACTGCCTCGCCGTCTCGATTGAACATCGGTGAAAGGATTCCAGTAAGGTCAATCCAGCCAAGAATGCGTCCGTCCTTCGGAGAGATGCGGGCGATGTGGTTGCTGTGCCAAACGTTGGCGTATATCTCACCCTTCACAAACTCAAGCTCGTTTAGCTGCTTGATTTCCGTGCCAGCATCCTTTACGACAATATGACGGATCTCTTTGAAGCTGGCAGGGTCACGGAACGTGAGGGTGCTTGAGCCATCGCTCGTGACGAGCTCGCGGTCGGTGCGCGTCATGCCCCAGCCTTCGCCACTATAGGTAAACTGGCGCAATACCTTCAACGTGGTGCGGTCGCGAACGAAGCCGACGTTCGTCTGCCAAGTCCATTCGTAAATATTCGGACCCCAGTCCACGATGCCCTCGCCGAAGAACTGCGTCGGTATGTCGACGGACTGTTTTATCGTGCCGGTCCTGGGTTCATACACAAGCACCTGAGAATGTCCCTTGAGTCCGGTGCCTTCGTAGAAGAGGCCTTTCAAATACAAGAAGCCCTCGGTGTAGCTGGTAGTAGAGTGCGGATAAACCGCCACGACCTTCTAGCCGTAGAACGGTGCCGCTGCTCCAGCGATGGTCGGAGCCCCCATCAGTGGTACGGCCATCAGGAGCTTGATTAACTTGGGCACGCATTCCGGCATGTCGGTAGTGTAGTTCCATCGAAGTCGGGTTATCGGCAAGCCACATCCTAAGCTCTGATTGCAGTGATTTGAATTGGTGTTCGTCCATCGAGACAGGGTACGGAAGCCAACTTCTTGATCAACCCGTCTACCTTGGCCAGATCGCCTTCCACGATCCCCCGCTCATCCGCGCTCAGGGCACCTCCTCAAGGTAGCGTCTGATCGACGCCTTGCTGTCGAGCGCCTGGCCTCGTGCACTCTCCCTAGGAAGGTTGAAGTCGCAACCGGCACACGCCATCCGATGGGGCAGGTACTTCAGAATGGATTCGTACAGTAGGAATCGCCGAGATCATAGAAAGCGTAGGATTGGCCGGATTGCTTGCCGGCCATCTCGTGATCGATGAGCACGGAGACCATGTGCGCCATGTGGTCGACCTCGGCAAACGAGGCGGCCAGCTTCGTTGGGCGAATCCGGATGTAGTGCATCGTCGAGGTGGGAGAGCTATGCCCGGACCACTGCATCAGCTCAACCAAAGACATGCCTTTAGGAACGCTGGCCAAGGCAGTCACAGCAGAGGCCCGTCCCCGATGGCTGGTGATCGTTCCCCGGCTGTCAAAGGTGGGCAGGCCCGCCTTCGCGCATAGAAGAGGGATAATCGTCCGGTTCAGGATATCCGCGCCCGGCTTTCGACCACGTAACTGAAACGGGAAACGCACTCGTTCGCCGGTCCGTTCGTCAATCAAAGCCGCCTGGTTTTCAGGACCCTCCTTTTGCCAGGCGTCGATTCTATCCTTGACGATGGCGGCTAAAGGTTTCTCGGTCCTTGCGGAAATTTGCCGCCTAACCTTTGCGCAGCTCCTGGCCGAAGTCGCCGAGCTGCAGTCGCAGCCCGGCGATAGGCAGGAAGTTCTCTTTGAGACTTCGAGGCACTTCGTCGCGTTCGCGATGAAACATCCCCACCACTTTCGCACGGTATTCATGAGTTCAGGAAATGGGGGAGAGGTGCAGTCGGGGCAGTATATCGACGCTGTAGGCCGGAGTGCTTCGCTGCCCTGGTGCCGACATTTCAGGCAGCCTGGGCTTCTCGCCACAAGACAGATGGGCTTCTACAGGCACACACATGGTGGATGTCCTTGTTCGGAACCGCGCAGGTGTTTTAGCGTCCGGCGAGGATGCAAACCTTTCATACGAGCGATCGTTGCTCGAACTGCAGATAGCTGCGCTCTGGCGGGGCCTACAGTGAACTACCGAACAGGGTTCCAGTAAGTGGTCCCTACACCAGTCAGCGAATTGGGCCTATTCCAGAGCGGCAAACTTCCGCTATTGCGACTTATTTAGGACCGAATCGGAGAGCGGCAGGATTACTGTGCGGGTTGTTCTTGCGATTTCATCTGAGTCAGGTGCTGTCTTGGGGGAAAACCGAACATCCTGTGGTATTCACGGCTGAACTGAGAAGGTGAACCATACCCGACCGCGTAGCCCGCCGATGCCGCGTCCACACTCTCCGACACCATGATCTGCCGCGCTTCCTGGAGGCGAATCTGCTTTTGATATTGAAGCGGGCTCATCGCGGTGACAGCCTTGAACTGCCGATGAAGGCATGCTGGACTCATGCTTGCCAAACGAGCAAGGTAAGCGATACTCAACGGCCTGGCATAGTTGTGTCGAATCCAGCCGATTGCCTTGAGGACCTGGGAGAATCTATTCTTCGGCAAAACCATCTGACGCAGCATGGCGGATTGCTCTCCAGTAAGAAGCCGGTAATAAATCTCGCGAAGCACAAGCGGGGCGAGGTGGGCAACGTCATCCGGCGAGTCGAGCAGCCGAAGCAGTCGCACAAATGCGTCAAGCAGCGCGGGTGCATTGCGGCTCACGGCGACGCCGCGACGCAACGTTTTCCTATCTTCGCTTTGCGGCAGATCGAGCAATACGGTTGCCAGCAACTTCGGGTCAAGTTCAAGCGCCAATGCCAAGTAAGGATGTTTTGGCGTCGCACCAGTGACCATGGCTGAGACGGGCAAATCCACGGAGCTGATCAGATATTTTCCAACGTCGTAGTCAAGTATGGTGTCTCCAGCGATCACCTGTTTTCTGCCCTGCGCGATGATGCACACCATGGGAGAGTACACTGCGGCGATCATGCAAGAGGACACCGTATCGGAACGCATCAAGCTCAGCCCAGCGACCGGTGTCGAGCAAGAAGGCTCTGCACTATGACGCTGCAAAAGTTCTTTTAACGCGTCGAGATGAGCCACTTCTGGACCTCCTGCCCTTGATCTTCCCGAAAGCTTTAACCTGCGGAATCGCTATACAAGCGAATGAGAGGATTGTGCAAGGATTGTAGAGCTATAGTCTACCGCCCTTTAGCCGGTTCAGCCTACCTTAGACCGAGCATCTATGGAGGGTATGACGGTTGGCAAAACGAACTTGGTTTATTACGGGAGTGAATAGTGGCTTCGGCTTGGTCATGACTGAACTGTTGCTGAAGCGCGGCGACCGAGTCGCAGGTACGAGTCGCAAATTGCACCAGCTCGATAGCCTGAAGGAACAGTATGGTGAGCAGCTCTGGCTTACGTCGCTTGACCTTACCGACACGTCAGCGATCCATCAAGTCGTTGCTTCGGCTTTCACAGAGCTGGGCCGTATCGATGTTGTTGTGAACAACGCCGGTTACGCCCTCATTGGAGCGGCCGAAGAGTTCACCGACAAGCAGATTCTTCACCAGCTCAGCACCAACCTTGTAGGGTCCATTCAGGTGGTGCGCGCTGCATTGCCCTATCTGCGTGGACAGGGTGGCGGTCGCATTCTTCAAATGTCCAGTGTAGGCGGTCAAACCGCTGTTCCGGGTCTGTCGGCTTATCACGCGAGCAAGTGGGGCATCGAAGGTTTTCTCGAAGCGACGGCCCAGGAGGTCGCACCATTTGATATCCAGATTACCCTGGTCGAACCGGGCGGCGGTCGCACCTCGATCTTTGACGCAGGACGTTTGGTGCACGCCCCGGCTTTGCCCGCCTACGCTGCTACACCCGCCAGAAAGACAGCAGACTTCCTTCAAAGCGGGGCCTATGTGCCTCCAGGCGATCCGGTCAAGATAATGCAGGCTGCGATCGACAGTGTGGATTTGATCGAAGCACCCAAGCGCCTTGTCCTGGGTAGCGACGCTTACAACGGGATTCACGATGTACTTACAAAGCGCCTTGCGGCACTCGAGGCTCAGAAGACCATTGCACTTTCCACGGATGCGGACGTGTAGGCAACGAGGGCCAGATTACAGTCCAAATGGACGGCACGGCCGAGCGTACCATCCAGTTCAACCCGGCCAGGATCAGGCACTTCGACCACGGGTATGCCGTCACACTCACTTTTCGCAAGGGCTCACCGAGGGCCGCGTCATAGCCAATATCAACAAGGATTTGGCCCGCTCCCTTATCAATACCCGGCTAGCCTACGTCGCGGTTTCGCGTGCGGAACACGACGCGAGGATCTACACCAATGATGCGGAAGGCCTTGGAGCGCGGCTGGCGACCGACGTAAGCAAAACCTCCGCAGTAGACTTTCGCAGGTTTCCCGTCCCTGCTCCTCAAAAGAACACCATCGTCCAGATGAGTGAGTATGCAGACCCGAACCATCGCCGCGCCGCCGTGGTCCTTGCTTACGCGGAGCCCCCTTCCAACACCGTCGTCGTTGCCAAGGACCCAGCCGAGCGGCGCGAGTTGAATCAGTTCATCCGAGCCGATTTGCAAGCGTCGGGCACCGTCGCGCCGGATAGCAGATCCCTTCCGGTCTACGTCGAAAAAGAGTTGGCGAACCCCAAGCTGGCGACTCAGTACGCCTCCGGCGACATCATCCAGTACCGGCAAGGAAGCCCAGCCAGCCAGGGGATTCCAAATGACAGTGCCGCCGTGGTCGTCGCCACCGACACCAGGAACAACCAGCTCACCGTCAAGACATATCACGGCGACGAGGTGATCTACAGCCCTCACCTCACCACGGCGATGACCGCCCAGAGCAAGGTGTACCGGGAGGAACACCAGGAATTCGCCCAGGGGGATCGAATCCGAATGACCGGAGCCAGCGGCACCCAAGGAACCCGAAAAGGCGACTTCGGCACCATTACCGCCCTCGGCGATAAACTAGAAGTGCGATTCGACAAGGGCGAGAGCGTGCAACTGTCGAAAGAGCAGGCGAAGCACATCGAGCACGGCTATGCCGTTGACAGCCTTAGAACAGGCCCTCCAGGCAAAGTTCTTTTCAGTCAGGCCGGTTCATCCCAAGCCACATCCGAGGCCGTTTCCCTCTCTCGTACGGGGCGGGAGGTAAGCGTCTACACGTCGGATGGATCAGCCCAGGCGAGCGCGGTAGCTCCGGCAATTGCACTTCCGGACCTGCTCAGGCCTGCCATTGTCCTTCCAGTTCAGCAGCAAAGTGAAGCTCTTTCCAACGCCGTTGCACCGGAACAAGCTCCAGTCATCCAGCATCGCCACAGTCGTGGGCGCTAACCTCCAAGGATTCAACCAGCGTTTCCTATCCCCTGCCCGAGCCATTATCACCGCTTCCCTTGTCTGTGCCTTGGCTCCCGCCGCGGCGTTCTGTGCTCCGAACCACCGCGCCATTCGCGACCAACTTGTAGCCCTCTACCCCCTGACCAGGGTAGGAATGAACGGTTTAGCCGGTTTCGACTACACACGGATCACTGAGCCGGGACCAATTCTCGCTGTTCGGCTTCGCGGCGTCTACGCCGACGTTGCGAACACCAAGAACGCCATCATCGAGACAAAATACACGAATGGACAGATCACCCAGGCGACCGGCTTTGCCGCCGCCTTCGGTGGCAACACCAGCCATTCGCGGACGCTTGCTCCGAATGAGAAGGTCTATGTCACGCAGATCACCGTCAAGCGGGATGCAGCCATGTTCGAACTGCTCACGGTCGATGTCGCAACCCTGGGAGATGGCCGAGGAACCCGCTACAGAGCCGAACTAAACGTAAAGCTCCCAGTCCCGGAGAACATGACGCCCGAGGATACATTCCGCATCGTTGATCGCGGGATGGTGACTTTATCAGATCTTGAACCACTTCCGGTGTTGCTGCATCCAACTGCGCGAGGATGACTATGCGGTTTCGAGGGACATTGGCGAGCTTGTTGACAGTGATAATGCTGTCCTTCTCGTCATTTGCCTCAAATTGCGAGATCCGCTGCGACTTAAAGAGCGTGGTGGGAAACTGCCACGGTGTTCCGCACGCCGATCGGCAACGGACAATGCCAGCGATGGCTGGCATGGCGCACCCTATTGATAAGCCCGGCCCGGCGTCTGCGTCGCAACACCAGGATTGCGGAGATCACGTCTGCGCTCAGCAACCTATGCTGATGACCGACCAGCATGCTGTACTGAGACACCTTACAGTCAGTGTCGGCATGGTAGCTCCTGATCTGGCGCACTTCGTATCCGACCCGACTCTTGGAGAGTTTGCCGTTCGGGGGCCTCCTCCCTTCCAAACAGGCACGCCCGTTTCTCTCCATACAACCCTCCTGATCTAATCTCGCGACCTTCCAGCAGACGACATACACCTATGTCGCCGGCCGGAGTGTGTCGCTTTGCTTCCTCCGTTTGGATCTCAGCAGCGCCACACTCCGTTCCGGCGGCGGCTATCTTCGCCCGCATCGCCACGGAGAACCCTCATCATGTCTACCCGTAGAAACTTTCTGCAACACACCGCCACTCTGGGTGCCGGCCTCTTTGCCGTAAACAGCGCTCAGGCGGCAGGAACGAACGCGCTCTCCTCCTGTTCGACTACCCAGATGGCCAGTAATGGCGGCTACCTTGGCGTGAGCAGCGGTTCGCTTTCGAAAGTAGAACACCGCATTGGCCCCGCTACGAACACACCGGTCGTGACGACGGACGTAGGCGATCTCCCTTATGAGATGGACGGCGACGTGAAGGTATATCGCCTTACCGCCCACGTCTTCAAGCAGCAGATTGCGCCGCAAAAGACGATTGATGTCTGGGGCTTCAATGGCAGTGCCCCCGGTCCGACGATCCAGGTCACACAAGGCGACAAGGTTCGGGTGATCTTTAAGAACGAGCTGCCGGAGCCGAGTTCTATTCACTGGCACGGGTTCGAGGATCAACTCGGCAACGACGGCATGCCCGGCATAAGCCAGGCTCCCGTGAAGCCGGGCGAGAGCTTCACGTACAACTTCGTCATCAAGCAGGAGGGCACGTTCTTCTATCACTCGCACATGGCGATGCAGGAGATGGCGGGGATGCTTGGGGGCTTCATCATGCACCCGAAGACGCCCTATCGGCCCCACTGTGACAAGGATTTCCTCATACACCTTCAGGAGTACCAGCTGCTCCCCAACGCCACGACCCCAGACACCATGGGAATGCACTGGAACTGGCTGCTGCTGAATGGGAAGGCTGGACCCGCTACGACTCCACTTGTTGTCCGCCAGGGAGACCGGGTGCGGCTTCGCTTCGTGAATCTGGGAATGCAGCATCACCCCATGCACGTGCACGGACACACCTTTTACACGACCGGCACAGAGGGTGGACGTATCCCGGAGACCGCATGGTGGCCCGGTAACACCGCGCTGGTCGGAGTCGCGCAAGCTCGCGATATCGAATTTATAGCCTGTAACCCAGGGGACTGGATGCTGCACTGCCATATGCCTCACCACATGATGAACAGCATGGCGAACCAGGCCGGTCCGATGACTCGCATGGCCGGGTTTCCCGATGGAAAGGGACTGCGGGGCGATGACAGCCACGGTCACCTGATGGAGCCGGGTGCGCAGATGAGCATGGGCGCTATGGAGAGCATGGACATGAAAACTATGCAGGGGATGCAGATGGGAGACACCAGAGACCCCAACGCGGCCTCCGATCCGGGTGTACCTTCAGCAGCGCTATCGGCGGGGAGACAGGCGGCTCCAGGCGGTCCACTAGCCAATACTGGGCTCGACGCCGGCATGAACGGCATGATGGCAGAGCAGATCGGAAGCAAGCCCAAACTCAGCGAGGAGCAGAAGCGCAACCTCAATGCGTTCGACATGGGCGGCCCCAGTATGAAAGAGCAGCATTCGGAGACCTCTCCTCACGCGAACAACGTGCCGAACTTCCCGCAGGACGCCTACATGGAAGGTCCGATGATGAACATGGACAAGTTGGTCGAGAAGCCGGAAAACCTGGGGCTTCGACCGAACTGGAGCCGGTTCATGCAGGGCATGATGACCTTTGTCCGCGTGCTGCCACCCGAGCAGTACGATCAGGTTATCGCTGCGATGAAGCAGGCACGACGCCCCGGCGATCCCTATGTCTCCCTCTATGTCGATCCTGACCGGCCAGTGCGCGGTTAGCCGCTCTGCCCTGTAATCCCAGCAATGGGCTTACACCTTCGACAAGACGAAACAAATTCCTCGGGAGAGAGCTATGACACTGAAGACTTTTATGTTCGGGATAGCTATAGGCACGAGCGCCTGCAGCCTCCTTGCACAGCAGCAGCCCAGGCCAGACATGCCCGGTATGACCATGCCTCAGCAGCCGGCGAAGCAGCAGAACTCGCCTGCAAAGCCCACCAAACCAAATCGCAACGGGAACCCGCCTGAAACCATGCCCGATGACATGAACAGCATGGGGAACGACACCGGCGGCAAAAAGGCCAAACAGAACTCGGCCAGCGAACAAGATTCCGTTCGGCAACAGGCGGGCCAGATTGATATGAAGCCCGGCGCGAGCAGCGATCACCAGTCCTTGACCGTCCCGGTCCAAGAGCTGCAGGAGCCCGAAGCTCTTGAGTTCCGTACAGGAACGGACATGCCAGCGCCGGAGTTGCTTGGCGCAATTGTGAAACGCGATCCGATGACTCTGGAGCAGTTTCTCGCGCTTGCAGACAAAGCCAATCCGACACTGGCGCAAGCACAAGAGAACGTAGATCGCTCCAACCAGCAGGCTCGCCAGGTCCGTCTCCCGCCCGATCCGATAGTGGGTTATACAGGCGACCATATCCGAGGGGGCGAGTACCACGGAGGCGAGCAGGGAGCGTTTTTTACCCAGGAGTTCGTGCTTGGTCATAAGCTCGCGTTACGCCGCGACATCTACCGCGAAGAAGGCCGTTCCAACCAATATTCGTTGGAGGTACAGCGGGCACGTGTCCACAACGATGTCGCCCGAGCCTTCTTTGACACTCTTTCCGCCCAGCAGTCCGTAATCATCCATGATCGCCTGTTGAAGGTTGCACTGGACGCGGACACCAATACGCATGAGCTTTCGCGGATTGGCCAAGCCGACGCTGCGGGCATCCTGACGGCGGAAGTCGGGGCAGAACAGGCGCGGATCGATTTCCTAAACGCGCAGCGCATGTTCCTTGCTCACTTTGCACAACTGGCGACTTTCGCGGGGCAGCACACCCTTGATACTCACCCACTGAAAGGTTCTTTGGCTGAACCGCCCGGCTTCGATCCGAACGAGTATGTGCAGCGTGACGTGGAGGAAAGTCCCCTCGTGAAGCGAGCCCAGGCCGACGAAGCGCTTGGCGATGCCCGCTTGAAGGACGCCAAACGGGAGCGTGTACCAAACCTGAATCTGACCGCAGGCGAGTGGTATTCAGGTGAGGAAGTGATGAGTGGGCGCAAGGCTGGCTGGGAGAGCTTTGCCCAAGCAGGAGTCCAACTGCCGCTTTGGAATCACAACCAGGGCAACATCGAAGCCTCAAAGATTCTGCTCGACCGTGCTCACCGTGAGGTGGAGCGGACCAAACTCTGGACCCGCAACCAGACTGAGCCTCTCGCCCAGCAATATCTGACAGCGCAGTTTACGGCGGAGCGCTACCGGACTGAAATGATCCCGCGAGCTCGCCGAGCGTACCAACTGGAGGTCACCAAGTACCAGCAGATGTCACAGGAATACCCTCCGGTTCTAGCCGCTCAGCACATGCTCTTTACGCTCCAGCTTGGCTACACGGAAGCGCTTAACGAAGAGTGGCGAGCAGCTATTGCTCTGCAGAACTATGCCCTGATGAATGGTCTAGACGAGCCGATCAGCACAGGCACGGCTTCAACCACGATCAACCTACCGACTGCACCGGGACCGAACCCGTGATGGAAGTGACCATGAGGCAGAAAATCATGCAGCGAGCGATCAACGTTTGGGCCGCGATAGCTCTGGCAGGCGTTGTGGTGGTTATCGTCGCCTTCGGGGTGCTCTGGCACGGGGGTTCAGCTCCCACCCGGAGCCACCGAACATCAAGGCTAGAACGGTGTTCGTTGGTCGGGGATGCCCGCATTCGGAGCGCCCGGCAAAGAGGACGCTTGGAGATGGTCGCTTACGTCCGGCACCTGCCAAAGCTGACGCCCGTGGAACAGCAGCATGTTCTACATCAATACGGTGAGCCGATGGATCACGGCGACAGTTCTCACGAACATTTCACATTGAGGTGAACATGCTACACACAATCGCTTGGGTGTCTCTCGGTCTTGCGTTCGCCTGCGCCATCGTGATCGCCTTTGATCAGGCTCGTCATCCGCAGAAGATGTGGATCATGAATATCGTCTGGCCGGTGACAGCGCTTTACTTCAGCGTGTTCGCCGTTTGGGCCTACTTCCGTGCCGGTCGCAGCATGACGAAGGGCGCGGTGAAGGGTATGTCCGAGCAGGAGATGAAACAACATCAGGAGCAGCACAAAGAGCAGGCGCGACGGTCGCCGAGCTGGAAACAAACCGCTCTCTCCGATAGTCACTGCGGCGCAGGCTGCACTTTGGCCGATATCGTGACGGAGTTCACGGTATTTGGCGTTGGAGCGACGTGGCTCGGGAAGGAGCTCTATGCCAGCTACCTATGGACTTCATCGCCGCATGGTCGCTGGGGGTCGCCTTTCAGTACTTCACCATCAAGCCGATGCGGAATCTATCAGTCGGTCAGGGAATCTGGGCCGCAATCAAAGCCGACACGCTCTCCATCTCCGCTTTCCAGATCGGCATGTATGGATGGATGGCGTTGGTGTTCTTCAGATGGTTTCCCAGTCCACACCTCCATGCGAACGAACCCACCTATTGGCTGATGATGCAGATCGCCATGATCTGCGGATTCATCACTTCCCTGCCGGTGAATTGGTTTCTGGTGAAAATCGGCTGGAAAGAGGCGATGGGATGACGGCCCTGGAGAACAGAGCAGCCCGGACACCGAAGCCCAGCGCAGTCCTGTCGGAACTCCTGGAGCACAGGGCGGAGTCTCTAGGCTTTCTGACACGACGGGTAGGCAATCCAGCAGCTGCCGAGGACATCTTGCAAACGGCCTAAACCAGGGCGCTCGAAAAAGGCGGGCAGATTCAGAACACGGAAAGCGTGGTGGCCTGGTTCTACCGGATGCTGCGGAACGCACTCGTCGATGACAATCCCGACCTGACGGACATGACGCGTCGCTTTTGGATTAGCGTCGCTTTGGCCGTGCCCCTGCTGGCGCTCATGGTCTCTGACCTCTTCCCTTCCATGCCGCTGCAGCACATGCTGGCAG
>CAZZYO010000027.1:0-39480 GCA_964658255.1 Candidatus Babeliales bacterium | reverse complement strand
CTGGTTCTCAACCTGGTTCTCCGGTGCTTTCGCCTGGCCGGCCGAGCGAGGGGCTGGGCTCGACACACCGGCCGGATGCCCATGCCGCGCGACTGCCCATGCGAAGCAGGTTGCGCTTGCGGCGGCCAGCAGGAGCGACGCCAGGGCGTGGGCACGCGGATGGCGCGGCAGGGTGCGCCTGGGCCGCGCTGCGATCTGTGTGCTTCCCTGATGGCTTTGCTGGTCGCGCACATTCACCTCGAAGCCCTTCGATTCTAGCGTGGCCGCCGCTGAAAGGAATCAATGTAGGACGGACGGCGAAGCGCGGGCCCTGAGGCGATAGGCTGGTGCGGGGCTGTTATGTGCCTCACCGAAAACTCGGCTGGACAAAATAAAGTTCGAGTCCATCCGCAACTTTGCTGCTCCAGGGTTGTCTACATTCGCAACAAGTTCGTGGTTTTCGACATAGACGGCAGATAAGCGCTCACCTGTCAGGAGTACGAATGTCACTTGACTTGCTCAATACAGTTGCATACAAGTGTGCCAGTCTGTGAAAGGTTTCTAATCCTTCCTATGCCGCCGGAACAGCTTCCTGATCGCGCAGGAGCTTCTCGTCCGGTCTGTCTCCCGAGTACGCTTCCCCGCCGATCGCAGGCGGGCTCACCCCGGCTCTATCGACAGGAAGACTGACCATGCGACTCCGCCCCGCCCTGACCACCCTCGCTTTTACAGGCATGGCTTTTGCTGCCGCAACAAGCTTGTTTGCCACCAACTCTCTTGCTTCCGAGTCGGTCGCGCCATCGGTGCGCATCGTCGAGCCGGTCTCAGACGCCAGGCTGACCACCCTGCGCGCGAACGTACACCCGCTCGCCCAGGCACGCTTTGACCAGGGCGCCGCGCCGGCAAGCATGGCGACCGGGCGCATGATGCTGCTGCTGCGCCGCTCCGACGTGCAGGAGACCGCGCTCCGGCACTATCTGGACGAACTGCAGAACCCCTCCTCGCCGAACTATCGAAAGTGGTTGACGCCCGAAACCCTGGGCAAGAGCTACGGCGTGTCCGACCAGGACCTCGCGTCGGTCGAGGGGTGGCTTGAGTCGCGGGGACTGCATGTCGAGAGCGTGCCGGCCGCGCGCAACCTGATTGTGTTTTCTGGAACTGTTGGGGCGCTGCAGACCACCTTCCACACCAGCATCCATACCTACCAGGTGCAGGGCGAGAAGCACTTCGCAAATGCCGTCGACCCGCAAATCCCGACCGCCCTGGCGCAGGTAGTGGCTGGCGTCTCGCCCATGAACGATTTCCGCGCCAAGCCGCAACACCACATGGGACCGCGCGGAGTCTATGACGCAGAGAGCAAGCGCATCAAGCCACAGCTGACGCTCCAGGGTTGCGGCAACAGCAGCAATCCCTGCAATGACGTGATCAACTACCTGTACGTCGTCCCCTCGGACGCTGCCACGATCTACGACACGCCCGTCACGACGCTCAACGCCCACTACGCAGCGACGCACAACTGGGACGGCAGCGGCATCACGATCGGCATCGTTGGCTACTCCAACATCCCCTCGGCCGACGTGTTGAACTACCGTAAGGCTTTCCTGAACGATGCTGACCCGGCGCATTTACCTACGGTGATCGTCGACGGCAACGATCCGGGAGTGCTCCAGGGCGGCTACGCGGACGAGGCGCTGCTGGACACCGAGATCTCCGGCGGCCTTGCTCCCGGTGCGTCGATCAACTACTACACGGCGGAGACCACGGTGCTGCAGGACGGCCTGGGGCTTGCCATCCTTCGTGCGCTCGACGACAACAACGTCAACATCCTGTCTGCCAGCTACGGTAACTGCGAAGCGGCCCTGGGTGCTTCCGGCAACTACCAGTTCCTGTCCTTCTGGGAGCAGGCAGCCGCGCAAGGGATTACAGTGACCGTGTCAACCGGTGATAACGGTTCGGCGAGCTGCGATGATCCAAACAGCGAGACACTGGCGAGCGGCGGCCTGGCGGTAAGCGGGCTTGCATCGACGCCGTTCAACATTGCCGTCGGCGGCTTGGACTTCGCGGTACTTGGCACTGGCTTCAATAACTACGTGACCACGACCAGCAGCGGCGCGCCGCCATATTACGAGACTGCGCTCGGCTACATCCCTGAGGTTCCCTGGAATGACTCTGTTGTCACCGATGGCACCGTCGCCGCCAACGTGGCCTACAAGGATTCCTCCGGGAACACGAACATCGTTGCCGGCTCCGGCGGCAAGAGCAGCGTTGCTTACTGCGCAGCGGGCAACGCTGCTGACGGTAGCTGCCCTGGCCCGCTGAGCGGTTACCCTAAGCCGGGCTTCCAGTCCTCGTTGACAAGCAACGATGGCGTGCGCGACATCCCTGACGTTTCCTTCTTTGCGTCGAACGGTGCCTACAATGCAGTGTGGACATTCTGCTCGGACAACGTCACGAACGGGGATACCACTGCCACCTACACGGACTGCCAGACCAGTTCGACCGGTGTTCTCACCAGTGACACAAGCTTCGGTGGCATCGGGGGTACCTCGGCTTCCACGCCGGCATTTGCAGGCATGCTCGCCCTGGTCGCGCAATCGCAAGGCGGGATCCGTCTTGGACAGGCTGCCAACGTGCTCTACAACCTGGCTGCCAACCACTACGGCGCCGTCTTCCACGACACGACAGTAGGCAACAACTCGGTGCCGTGCGCGGCCAACTCGTCTGACTGCGGCAGCAACGGCTTCGTGACCGGGTATGACACGGCCACGGGCTACGATTACGCGAGCGGCCTGGGCAGCGTGGATGCCACTGCGCTGGTTGCCAACTGGAGCCTGGCCGCCTTTACCGCCACCAATACCGCGCTTACCGCCGGCACCTCCTCCAGCAGCCTCAGCACAGCAGCAATTTCGATCCAGCACGGCACGCCGGTTACCTTCAACGTGGCTGTCACGCCGACCTCTGCGACGGGTGACGTCAGCGTGACCAACACCAGCGGGGTTCTCAACAGCGCGGCCAGCTACAACGACGACGCCACGCTGGGCAGCAATGGGACGGTGCAGTTCCAGACCAACGACCTGCCCGGCGGCACCTACACTATTTCGGCCTACTATGGCGGGAACGCGACGGACGCGACCAGCACTTCCTCGCCGATCAGCGTGAACGTCTCATCAGAGACCAGCACCACGGCGCTCTCCATTGACATTGTCGATCCGCTTGGTAACGGCGGCATCACCACCGGCGCTACAATGCCCTACGGCTTCTACTCGTCGGCTGATGTGCAGCCATACGGGAACCGTTCAACGACTTCGAACGGCAACATCTACCCGGATGGCGTACCTACCGGCAACATATCGCTTACCGTGAATGGCGCCGTGTCGACCCTTGCGTTGAACAGCATTGGCGCTGCCGAATATTCACTCAGCAACCAGGCGCCGGGCAACTACACCTTCCAGGCCTCCTACGCGGGTGATACGAGCTTCCAGCCAAGCACCAGCCCATCCAAGACGCTCACCATCACCAAGGCGGGCACCGGTTTCACCCTCACCCCGTCGGCTACTACTGTCGCCGCGTCCGGTTCTGTCTCGGTTGTCGTCGCCCTCACGACGGATAGCGTGGGTGCGGTTCCGACCGGCGCGATCACCCTCACCGGTCATGGCACCAGCTTCTCAGCAGTCAGCAGCGAGACGCAGAGCGGCTTTCTGGCAAATGGCACGGTTGCGGTGTTGGAGACCTTCACCGTACCCGGCTCCCAGCTTGCTAGCGGTTTGAACACGCTCACCGCCAGCTACGCCGGCGATGCAAACTACAACAGCACCTCGGCGACTACCAGCGTGACGGTAAGCGGTACTGCGACCGGGGCAGCCTTCACCGTCGTCGGACCTTCGGGCGGAATTACGATCTCGGCTCCCGGCCAGTCCGGCACCGGCACCATCACCCTCGCTCCGACGAATGGCTTTACCGGGGCGATCAGCCTGACCTGCTCGGTGGCGGCAGCCAGCTCTGGCGTCACCCCGTCGTGCAGCATCCCGCAAACGGCGACCATCTCCGGCACGGCTGCTGCTACAGCGGTTCTGACGGTCAGCACCACGGCTTCCACCTCTGCCAACGAGCTGCCGCTTCGGCGCTTCTTCTCGGCTGGCGGTGAGGTCGCTCTTGGCTGCCTGGTGCTCCTGGCAGTGCCGGCGCGGCGACGTAGCTGGCGCAGCATGGTCGCGCTGCTCGTGGTGATCGTGGGCGCTGGGGTGATCGGCTGCGGCGGTACCAGCGGCACCTCGACCAAGGTTGGCACCAACCCGGGCAACTACACTGTCACGGTCACCGGCACCAGCGGTTCGGCGACAGCCAACACCCAGGTGACAGTAGTCGTGCAGTAAGCTCCCCGCAAGTCGACAGTGCTCAGAACGCGAACCCCGCTGCACCAGTAGCGGGGTTTCTTTTCGAGCAGAGAAATGCAACTGCACGTGCTCCCTCCACCGGAAACCCTGGTGCAAATACAGCGTCTAGCCCCATGCCTGCATCTACTGCAGGGACGAGTGTGATGCCCGGCTTGGCGGAAACGCCCGGGCTCTCGCCCTAGAGAGCATTCGACAGGAGAAAAGCATGTCTGGTGAAAAGAGTGGTGGATTCAGCTGGTTCCTCGCCGGCCTGGGCATTGGCTCACTGGTTGGCGTACTGTACGCCCCGAAGTCTGGCCAGGAGACCCGCGAAGAACTTGTCGCCGGGGCACTCGGCAAGACCGAGTACCTCAAGCAGCGCTCGCGCGAAGTTGGCTCGCAGGTGAATGACTATGTCGGCCAGGCCAAGGGCCAGGTCGGTGACTATGTGGAGCAGGCGAAGGGCCAGGTCACCGATTATGTCAGCAAGGGCAAGGATTACGTCGATGCAAGCAAAGACAAGCTGGCCGATGCGGTGAATCAAGGCCGCAACCTGGTCAACGAGCACACCACCAAGGCGCAGGCTGCCATCGAAGCCGGCAAACAGGCCTATGTGCAAACGACGGCCGAGCCGGTCGCTCCAGTCCACGGCGAGTAGCACCGCAGTCTCCGCGCGCGGAAGATTGCGGAGGATAAAGTGCGCTCATACAGTCGCCCGTCTGCAAGCCGCCGGGTTTCTCGCGCTGCGGGACATCGATCCGGGTAGATATCTCTCCACCAGGGATGCTGCCCGGTTGCTCCAAATACATTTCGAATAAATCGAGAGTCATCATGCAAGTCGTCCAGGTCCCCCAGACCCTGTTTCTCATCTTCACAATTGCGGTTGTGCTGAGCGTCGTCATCCAGGCTGGGGTTTTCCTTGGCCTGTTCTTCGTCGCCAAGATCGCTGCGGCCAAGGCAGAGAAGATCGCGAATGATGCCAGTGCCAGGGCGCTGCCCATCATCACCCAGACCCGCACCATCGTTGAGGACCTTACACCCAAGCTTCGAGTGATTACAGCCAACCTGGTCGAGATCTCGACCACGTTACGCGACCAGACCAAGCACGTGAACTCGACCGTAGGCGACGTTGTCGATAAGACGCGTCAGCAGGCTGAACGCGTAGACGAGATGGTCTCGGCAATCCTTGATGGCGTGACCCATGCAGGCGCAACGATCCAGGCTGGCGTCAGCGTGCCGGCACGCAAAGTGACTGGCATTTTCAACGGTCTACGCGCCGCAGTGGGTAGCTTTAACCGCAAGAAACCACATACGGCGTCCACCACCGCTACCGCCTACCCGCAAGGTGCTGCACCAAGTGATTACCGTGAGCCCGTTGTACCCACTTCAACCTACTAGCCCGGCCTGAGAGAGGGGAAAAGGGCACTCTGTAAAGTGCCCTTTTTATGTGCTCCGGCCAGGCTCCTACTCGATCCAACCTCCGCCCACCACTTCATCGCCCTGGTAAAACACCGCGGCCTGCCCGGGAGTTACGGCGCGCTGCGCTTCGTCAAAAACCACCTCAACCCGGTCAGCCTCGATCACGCGCACAGATGCTGCTGCTGGCTCGTGCCGGTGTCGGATCTTGGCCTCCACACGGATCATCCCCTCCGGCGCATCCATGCTGATCCAGTTCAGTCGCCGCGCATGAAACGTTTTTCGCATCAACTCTGCTTCGGTGCCTACAGTGACGGCATTCGCTGCGCTGTCAATCTGGATCACGTAGAGCGGCCCCAAAGCCGTGAAAGTTGAGGCGAGCCCCAGTCCCTTGCGCTGGCCGACTGTGAAGTTGTGGATGCCAGCATGCTCCCCGAGAACCTTACCTGCGGTCGAGACCAGCGCACCCGCGGTCACAGGCATGGTACGCTCCTGCTCCTCGAGGTAGGCCTCGATGAACTGCTTGTAGTCGCCACCCGGGATGAAGCAGATTTCCTGGGAGTCGGGCTTCTGCGCAAGCGCCAGGCCTGCT
The DNA here is from genome assembly GCA_964658255.1 of Candidatus Babeliales bacterium. GTDB lineage: Bacteria > Acidobacteriota > Terriglobia > Terriglobales > Acidobacteriaceae > EB88. The sequence goes on along the minus strand of CAZZYO010000027.1, from coordinate 33,120 downwards.
TCCGCTGCAATGGCGCGCACTGCCGGCTTCTGGTACCCGCCAAGCGGAAAAAGCGTGCGCGCGAGCTGCTCCTGCGTGAGCCCAAAGAGGAAGTACGTCTGGTCCTTCGAGCGGTCGGCGGGGCGCTTCAGGATCCAGCGGCTGCGCGCCGGGTCGTACTCGTTCCGCGCATAATGCCCGGTAGCGATGCGATCGGCGCCGATCTGCCTGGCGGTGATCAGCAGCTGGTCAAACTTCAGGTGATCGTTGCACAGGGAGCAGGGGATCGGCGTCCGCCCGGCCAGGTATTCGTTGACAAACGGCTGCACCACATCGCGCTCGAAGCGCGCCTGCTCATTGACCAGGTAGTACGGTATGCCGAGGCGCTCGGCCACTCGGCGTGCGTCATACACGTCGTCGATCGAGCAGCAGCGCCCCTGCACGTGCTCGGGCATCACGGAGCTCCCGGATCCATGCCCTGCCAGCCGTCGCTGGTTCCACAGCTGCAGGGTAAGCCCGACCAGCTCGTAGCCCTCGGCGTGGAGCATCGCCGCGACGGCAGAGGAGTCGACCCCGCCGGACATGGCAACTGCGATCGTGTTGTTGTGCTCGATAGCCATCTACTCCTAGTATCTCGCGGCCGGCCGCAAAGCGCCCAACGCGGTCGTCTTTACAGTACCGCTGTGTGGTCCAACCTACCCGGACTCAGTAGAAGAGCTGTCGCCGCTCAGGAGCAGTGACCGAGGCGTTCTACCGCGGAGCCAGCTTCTTCACGGGGTGTCCGCTTCCCTCGCCAGGACTGGCACCCGCGTTCCGACGTCCCCGCTCCGTCCTCGCAGGGTCGAGAACACGCCGAGCAGCACCAGTCCCCCACCAAGCGCCTGCTCACGGCTGATCTGCTCGTGCGCCAGGCCCATGCCAAGAGCGAGCGCGACCAACGGGTTCACATACGCGTAGCTTGCCACGCGGTTTGCGGGCTCATGGTGCAGCAGCCAAACGTAGGCAGTAAAGGCGAGGATCGAAGCCGCGATCAGGTAACCGAAACACGCCCAGGTGACCCAGCTCCAGCGCGAAAGTGCGGCGGTTAGCAGCGGCGCTTCGCCTGCGCCTATCGCAAGCAGGCCGAGCATCAGTCCGCCGGTCGCCATCTGGAGCGCGGCGCGCGTTGTCTGGCGAGCGGGCAAAACCAGCTTGCGACTCCACACGCTGGCAAAGGACCAGCAGATGGTGCCGGTGAGCAGCACGACAATCGCCACGCCCGTCTGCGAGCTTGCCGCCACGCCGGTACCTCCGCGGGTTACCAGCACTACCCCGGCTATGCCCAGCACGGCGCCTGCGACGCTTGCCACTGGAAGCATCCGTCTACGGCTCAGCAGCAGCTCTGCCAGCATGATCCACACTGGCATGGTCGACACCGCGACCGCTGCCACGCCCGAGTAGAGCCGCTGCTCTGCCCAGAAAAAACAAGCGTAGTTGATCGTGAACATGACCAGGCCGAGCTTGGTGGAGTTGACCCACTCGATGCGGGTCGGCCAACCGTCAGAAGGGCGCCAGGCCAGCGCCAGGAGGATCACGCCACTCAGGAAAAAACGAGCGCCTGCAGCTGAAAAGGGCGGGGTGACCAGCACCACGGTGCGCACAGCCAGGTACGTACCGCCCCACAGCAGGTAGATGGCAGCGTAGGCAAGCAGACGGCGCATGCCTCACTATACGGTCCGCGACCGGGTACCCCTGCGACTTGGTAGCAGCTACCAGACCATCATGCGGGAGACGCCATAGGCCACCGCCACCAAGCCGATGGCTACCAGGATGGCGCGCTTACCCGTGCCCGAGTGTGGCTGCGCCTGCGCCCGGACCTGTTCGCTCGGGCGATTCAAGGTTGGCTCCGCATGGTCACGTGAGGCGATGCCGGTGATCATCAAGAGCAGACCAGTGAGCACGCAAACCCAGTGCGCGACGTTAAACAGGTGCATGGCGAAGGACCCCGACTTCTCTGAAGAAGAAGCTTGTTGACGGCCTCTACTCTACACCTCTTTATCACGAACTTTCGAGGCCTCATGCGGGTACTGTGGTTCGGTCATCTGTTTCGGGTCCAGGATCTCGCCTATTTGCTCTTCCGTTAACACCTTCTGCTCGCGGGCAAGAGCAATGATCGATTTGCCTGTCGCGACCGATTCCTTCACGATCTCCGCCGAACGCGCGTAGCCGATGTAAGGATTGAGCGCGGTAGCGAGCGAAACAGTGGACTGCGCGTACTGCTCGCAGCGGGCAGCATTGGCGGTGATGCCTGCAATGCAGCGGGTATCAAACTGGGTCAGGGTGTTAGCCAGGATGGTAATAGACTGCAGCGTGTTGTAGGCCATGGTTGGCATCATCACGTTCAACTCAAGCTGGCCGGCCTGGATCGCCATGGCGGTCGCTGCGTCGTTGCCTACCACCTGGAAGCAGACCATTGCAGCAAGCTCCGGCAGGACGGGGTTGATCTTGCCAGGCATGATCGAGGAGCCAGGCTGGAGCGAGGGTAAGAAGATCTCGGCAAAGCCCGTGTTGGGACCGGAGCTGAGCAGGCGTATGTCGGTCGAGATGCGGATCAGTTCAAGCGCGATCGACCGCAGCGCGGCGGAGACGTGCCCCATGGAGGCATTGGACTGCATGGCCCAGCGCATGTCGTGAGCTGGCGTGACCGCCTGGCCTGAGAGCCGGGCCAGGTTCGCGACAGCGAGCGCACGGTAGTCGGGGTGCGTGTTGATCCCGGTACCGACTGCGGACCCTCCCAGACCAAGCTCGCGCAGACTATCAGCGGCCTGCGCCAGGTGTTCGCGCCCCCGGGTAAAGGCGAGGCCGTAGGCAGCAAACTCCTGGCCCAGCCGGATCGGCACGGCATCCTGCATGTGCGTGCGGCCTGACTTGAGGATCGGGTCAAACTCCTGCGCCTTGGCGGCAAAGGTCGCGGCGATGCTGTCGAGCGCAGGATAGAGCGTCTCAAGCGCAAGCAGTGTGGCCAGGCGCATGCCGGTAGGAAAGACATCGTTGGTCGACTGGCCGTAGTTGACGTGATCGTTGGGGTGGACGTGTGGGTAGGTGCCAAGCGCGCTCCCCGGCGCCAGGATCTCATTGGCTCGGTTGGCGATCACCTCGTTGGTGTTCATGTGAAAGCTGACCCCGGCGCCGGCCTGGAAGACATCGACCGGGAACTCGGCGTTCCAGCCACCTTCGGCCACCTCGGCTGCCGCCTGGATGATCGCGTCAGCACGCGTCTGGTCTACCAGGCCAAGGCTCTTGTTGGCCTCGGCGGCGGCCTGCTTGACCAGGCCGAAGGCTCGAATCAGCGCCGGGTGCGCGCGCAGCCCGGAGATGGGGTAGTTTTCGATCGCGCGGGCGGTCTGCGCGCCATAATAAGCAGCGGCGGGAAGCTCAACGTAACCGAGAGAATCCTTTTCCTGGCGAGTAGCGGACATGGCGGCCGGTTGTGCTCCTTTTCAATGGATGGCTGTTCTGATGCTCGCGCTGCCGTGATCAGGGTACATGGGCGTAGGCAGCGTCGTCAGCCGAGGGCTGCGCGGCGGCGCTCCAGCTGCTGTTGCTCTCCAGGGAGGAATGGATCCAGTGAAGGCAGCCAGACGTCAGGTCATCCGTGCGTCCTGGGCACGCTCATCTTTCGTCTAAGCTAGACATAGAGGGACTGGTCGCAATGAGTACACCTGAGTACATGAGCCGCAGCAATGGCGAGCCTGATACCGCCGTGGACGTGCTGGTGATCGGCGCGGGCCCGACCGGGCTCGCCTGCGCGATTGAAGCCGAGCGGCGCGGTATGCGGGCGCTGGTTGTGGACAAGGGCTGCCTATGCAACTCGATCTACAACTACCCCGCCCACATGACCTTCTTCACGACGCCTGAACTGCTTGAGATCGGCGATGTGCCCTTTCCGTCGCAGAACCAGAAGCCCAACCGCAACGAGGCGCTGGAGTACTACCGTAAGGTGGCCGAAAAGTATTCGCTTGCGATCCTGCAGTACCTGCGTGTGGACTCAGTGGAGGGCGGCGACGGAGTCTTTCATGTGCAAACGACAGACCGCTTCGGGCGCAAACGCGCGATCGCGGCGGCGAAAATTGTGGTTGCCACTGGCTACTATGACCTGCCGAACTACCTGAAGGTGCAAGGCGAAGAGCTCGCCAAGGTGATGCACTACTACGACGATCCTCACCCTTACTTTGGAATGGATGTGCTGGTGGTCGGAGGAAAGAACTCTGCAGCGATCGCTGCGCTGGACCTGTGGCGCCATGGTGTGCGCGTCACCTTGGTCCATCGCGGACCTTCCATGCATCGGCACGTCAAGTACTGGATCCTCCCCGACTTCGACAACCGCGTGAAGAACGGCGAGATCACCGCCCACTTCCATACGGCTGTCACGCGGATCGAGCAGGACAGTGTTACTTTGCAAACTCCGGAGGGCGAGCTTACGATACCGAATCACTTTGTGTTTGCGCTCACCGGGTACCACCCTGACTTCTCTTTTCTCGAGTCGCTCGGAGTGCGGCTGGAGGGAGCCGATCGGCTGCCGGCCTGCGATCCGGAGACGCTCGAGAGCAACGTGGCTGGCATTTACCTGGCCGGAGTGATCGTTGCTGGTATGCGCACCAACGAGATCTTCATCGAGAATGGGAGATTTCACGGGCGCCAGATCGCCGATGACCTCGCCCGCAAGATGGCGGTGCGCGAGGTCGCGGTCTAGGTTCCCGGTTTACGCTGTTATGTCCAGAAGAAGGGACCGGGCCCATCGGTCTTGCTCTTCTTCTGGAATCAAGCGCATAGATTGTGAGGGGTGGCATGGCGCTGGCGGGTTTAAGGACGATTCGCGGCCAGCTGATTGCCAGCCTGGTGCTGTTTGAACTGGTGGCGCTCGCCTTCTTCTCAGCGGTGCTGCTGCACGAGCTGGATGGCGAGGCACAGCAGCGAAGCCTGCGGCGCCTGGAGTACCAGGCCAGCGAACTGGCTGTAGTCAGCTCACTTGCGCTGCGCAACCAGGACAGCGAGATGCTGCATACCGTTGTCGGGTCGATGCTGCAGTTTCCTACCGTCTCCTCAGTCAAGATCACCGCACTTGATGGCCAGGTGCTCGCGGCCACGGACGCCCGGCTGAACGGCACGCCGGGCCTGGACACGTGGGAGCAGCAGAAGCTCCACGAGGTCCATGCGCTGAAGATCTACCGGCGGGCAGGCGCAGGGCACGAGGCAGTCATGCCGGTCATGCTGCGCGGGCAGCCAGTCGCACTCATCTGGCTATCTCCAAATGAGAGCCGCGCAAAGACCGACCTGCGGGAGATGGTGCGCATCTCGTTCTGGGGAGTGCTGGCCGTCCTTGCCGCCTGTACGGTGCTCGCCGCGCTGATTGCCCGATCCTTGACTCGCCCTCTGATCAAGCTACTCGCCGCTACGCGCAGCATCATCGAGAATCCTGACGATACCGCGGCGTTCCCGATGCGGGTCACCGCAACCAACGAAGTCGCGGACCTGACCATCGCCTTCAACCTCATGGTCGCCTCGATCGAGGAGCAGCGCACCGGGTTGAACGACACGCTTTCGCTCCTGGACTCGATGCTCGCTAACGCGCCGATTGGCATCGCTTTCTTCGACCGGACCGGGCGCTTTGTGCGCGTCAATGCCTACCTGGCGCAGAGGCATGAGGCCGGTATGCAGCACTACCTTGGCCGCCAGGTGGCCGAGGTGTTTTCACTCGAGCCTGCAGCTGCTCTCATGCAGGCGATCCACCAGGTATTTGAGGAAGGCGCGTCTGTGCAGGGGCTGGAGGTAGTGGGTCTCGGGTCGCTCACCACCGGAGAGTCTGCAACGCCGCACACCTGGCTTGTGAACGCCTATCCCGTGCGCACGGCCGGGCAGATGACGCGATGGGCAGGGGTGGTCCTGATCGACATCACTGAGCGCCTTCGTGCTGAGCGAGCCCTGCGCGAGACCGAGAAACTGGCGGTTACCGGGCGGCTCTCCGCCTCGATCGCGCACGAGATCAACAATCCCCTGGAAGCCGTTACCAACCTGCTGTACCTGCTTGAGAAACATGGCCGGCTTGAGCCAGAGGCAGCAGAGTGGGCACAGGCCGCCAGCCACGAGGTCGCCAGGGTTTCAGAGATCACGCAGCAGACGCTGCGCTTCTATCGCCAGTCATCGAGGCCGGAGCTGTGGAGCCTTGCCGAGTTGCTGGACGCTGTGCTGACGCTGCACCAGGGTCGCGTGCTGACCCTGCAGGTCGAGCTGCGCCGCCGCTACCGCGACGCCGGCGAACTGTTCTGCCTGGGCGGCGAGCTTCGCCAGCTGTTTGCCAACCTGGTGGGGAACGGGCTTGACGCGATGATGCCAGGGGGAGGCCGCCTCACGGTAAGCGTGCGGGCCGGTACCTGCTGGAGCGATGGCGCGCGCGGGGTGCGGGTCACGGTCGCCGATACAGGATGCGGCATGTCAGAGGCGGTGCGCAGGCGGATCTTCGAGCCCTTCTACACGACCAAGGAAGCGACCGGCACCGGACTGGGACTCTGGGTAAGCGCAGAGATCATGGCCAAGCACCAGGTGTCGATGCAAATCCGAAGCCGCGAGCGTCGGCCGGGGCAGCCGGGTGGCACGGTGTTCTTGCTGTTTTTTCCTGAGGTACTCGTGGAGGCACCGGTGCCATTTGCGCTCGAGGCGCAGAGCGTGGACTAGAGTTCGCATGCGCTTAGCGGTGATGACGGGAACGGGCGCCGCTAGGGCGCTGCTTCAAGCTGCCTGACCGAGCAGCTCGACGGCGCCCCCTGCGCCAGGTACTTCGATTGCGTAACCCGGAAGCGGTGGATGCGCATGTACCGGACGCGAAGGCCACCGAGCGTTACCGGCATCGCGAGAGGATCTTCCGAGCTGCCCCCTTGATCCACGTTTCCGCCGCCCCCCGCGAATGAACCCGCGGCTGCCGCCTGCAACGCCCGGGTAACAGCAAGCCTCGGAGCATCCGCGTCGAGCAAGACCAGCAAGGCAGGCGATGACGCGTCGTCAAGACTTTGCGCGACCCCGACCCCCAGGACCAATCCGGCAGACATGAGGGCAGGCGCCAGACGTTCCGCTACAGCTTTGCTCAGGGCTAGCTGAGTCGCATTCAGGCTCAGGCCTGCAGCCACGGATGCCTCGTTCTGCCGGGCCTGTTCTCCCGGCAGGATGACCGTACGCACCCCGGCAATTGCTGCCGGCAACAAGGCCCTATCGGCTGCGACCCCGCCGACCGGCACTGCCCCTGCCGCGGTATACACCAGCACCGCACCCTCACCCGGGCTGTCCTCACTCACCCCCGAGGCAAGCGACAGCACGGCGGGGTTGGCGCGCAGCCTAGTAGCTGTCTCAACTGCTGCGGCCGCGCGTGTACGTTCGTCCGGAGACAGGCTGGAGAGCGCCGGGCGCGGCGCCGGCGTGTCGTAATTGAGGCATGCGAGGCGGTGCGGAACGTCGCTGCCCCGGACGCTGAGGCGTGTGGACGGGCTGATCTGCGCACCGAGTTCTGCGAGAACATCACCGATTGGATGAGCCAGTGTCAGCCCCTTGCCACTGCTCATGGCAGGTCCAGCGATCTCCTGCCCGGAGGAGCTTGCACCTGCGTCCCGGGGTGCAAGCAAGCTCGCTTCCCCGGTCGTGGCTGTCGCGTACAGCAGGCCGATGGCCCGCGCGTTTGCCGCGTCCAGCAACAGCGCGCCTGAGTCACCGGCATCGGCAAAGGCCTCGCCGCCAACGGCGATCTGGCCTGAGAAGGTGCGGGTGGTGTACGGCTCAGCCTCGGCGCAGTCCTTGTAGTAGTCAACCGAAATGCGAAGATCGACCGCCTCAACGGTGGAACAGGTGAGCCCGGTAGTGCGGCCGCTCTTGACCACGTGCAGGTCCGCCAGCCGGGTAGCGTCGAGTGTCTCGCCTATACCCGCGGTGGGCGGAGCAGCTGCCAGGGTGTTCGGTGTAAGGCCTGCGGCCGCGGCTTCGCCCGGTTTCTCTGGCGCCAGCTCCAGGATCGAGCCGGAGGGGTCTATCCCTCCCGGCTGGATCGAGGCCAGTGCAGCGTCCACGTTTGAACTTGAGTTGCCCGCAGCCAGCGGCACTGCGTAGCGCAGGTTTCCGATGGACCGTAGCTGTGCACCAGGGTGCGTGAGCGGCATACAGGCGTCATCGATCAAGCCGGGATGCTCGATCGGATCGCCCACGCGGCCCTGGTCAGAGGTGGCCAGGACGTGGTTGTTTGAGAGCAGGTAGGGTGTGCCAGACTGATCTTCGACCATCGCGCCCAGAGTGCCCCCGCAGCAGTCCGCGACAAAGTGCGCGCCGGCCTGGTCGGCAAAGGTGTCAAAGTCGTTGTCGTTGCTGCCCGAGCTACCCAGGGCAATCGGCGATCGCTGCTCCTGCTGGTGGAGCAGGGGGTTGCTCCACAGCGTGCCCAGGAGCAGGCGAGCGACAGCCTGGGCGGGCGTTCGCAGCCCGGGTGCTGTGGCGATCACCTCTACGTGCGGGTCAGCCGGAAGCACCGAAGGCGCCGTGTAGAGCACGGTGCAGGTGGTGAAGTGGTTGTGCGCGCGGGTGCAGTGCTCGCCTGAGAGCGTGCCCAGATTTGGTGCCTGGCCGGTGGCGGACCGTTGTGCGGCCAGCCGCCAGTGCACCGTGCCACTGGTCACCTCGGCAAGCTGCGCGCGCACGACAAGCGTTGCGCCCGCAGGCAGCGCCGCGTTCTCTGGCTGCAGCGGCTGCGCAAAGGCTGGGTTGATGGTGAGTGTGGTCTCGGCTGTCTGCGTTCCGCTTGCCGCGCCCAGCACGACGGTGACCTGGTCGCGGGAGAGAATAGCCGGCGCGACGTAGCTGCTGTTCCCAGTAATGGTGCCGCGTCCGAGCGCCTGCGCGTTGGTGGTGCTGAGGATGCGCCACTGCGCGGCTGCGGGCTCTCCATCGAGCGAGGCCGAGAGGGTCAGAGGCTGGCTGGTGTGCAGGGTCTGCGGGCCGGCATCCACGCGCAGAGGCGCCGCAGGTGCAAAGCCCGCCGCGCAGCCTGAAACGAGCGCGAGCAGGGAAAGCGACAGGCCTGGCAGTATGTAGCCCGCCGCGTGCCGGCTGCAGCCGCCAGCCTGGCGTTGGGCCAGCTTAGGCGATAACACGGCGGAGAAAGCCCCGAAGGCCAAGCGTGGCGAGGATCGCAAGCGAGATCGACAGCCCCAGCAGGATCACCCAGGGCGGCATGTGGGGTACAGAGGGAGTCAGTGCTGTCCGCAGGCCCTCGCTCATGTAGACGATCGGGTTGACCAGGACTGCGTATTGCAGCCACCGAACATGGCTCAGCAGCGCCCAGGGGTAGTACACACAGCCGAGGAAGGTGATGGGGATGACGACGATCGAGAAGACAAGTCCGATCTGCCGCGGCTGCACGCTTGAGCCAATGGTGAGTCCAAGCGAGCCTGAGACCAGGCCCGCCAGCAGCAGGGTGACTACCAGCATCGGCCAGCTGGCCACGTGGACGATCACCGGCGTGGCTGGGACAAAGTAAACCAGCGGAATGACCAGCAGGGCGGCGAAGAGGCTCTGCAGGGCAGAGAAGACAACCTTCTCGATTGCCACCGCAAAGACCGGGAGCGGAGACATGACGCGATCGTCAATTTCACGCGTGACGCCGAACTCGGACGAGAGCGGCAACGCTACCCCGGCGATGCCGGTGAACATGATTGCTACCGCCATGAGCCCCGGCAGCAGGATGGTCGCGAAGTTAGGGCCGCCGATCATGCTGCCCGCTCCCATGCCTCCGGCGCCTGTACCCATGTGCGGCATCAGGTAAGTGAAGACAAAGAGGAACAGGAACGGTTGCATCAGCACACGCAGGGCAAAGGGGAGCAACTCGCGACGCAGGACCCGAAAGTCGCGCAGCAGCAGCGCAAAGAACGCCGTGAACTGTGGCGCTGTGTTCTGCCGAGGGCGCTTGCCGGCCTGTGGCGTGCCTAGGGTTTGGCTGTGCGCAACGGGTTCGTTGAGGAGCGATGAAGCGGGCATCGGGTTGCTGCTTTCCTGGTCGGCTCGGGTTTGTGGAGGCTGACCGCAGGTCGAGCTAGGGTGAGTGTACTGCCCCACGCGGCCTTGCTCTAGTTACGAAGTTCACGTCCGGTGAGCTGGATGAAGACGGTCTCAAGACTCGGCTCCTGGATCGACAGATCGCGCAGTCCGTAGGGCTCGGCCGCGAGAACCACCTGCGCCAGCAGCCCTTCCGTATGCCGGGTAAAGAGCCGGATGCCGGTGGCGGTCCGCTCTGCACGATCGACCGGAGGAAGCCGCTCAAGCTGTGGCAGCAGGGTGTCCATCTGGTCAAGATCGCGCAGCCGCAGCTCCAGCAGGGTACCCGCGCCGAGCTCTTTTTTAAGCTGGGCCGGGGTGTCCTGCGCGAGCAGTTTGCCGTGGTCCATGACGGCGATCCGGTCGCAAAGCACGTCGGCCTCTTCCATGTAGTGGGTAGTCAGCACGACGGTGATGCCTTGCTCGCGCAGGCCGCGCACCGCCTCCCACATGGCGATGCGCGACTGCGGGTCAAGTCCCGCCGAGGGCTCGTCAAGGAACAGCACGGCTGGCCGGTGCGCAATGGCTCGAGCAATCTGGATGCGCTGCTGCAATCCCCCCGACAACTCGGAAGGGTAAGCATTGCGGCGCTCCAGCAGCTGGAACTGGGTCAGCAGCTCACTGGCGCGGTCGCGGGCGCGACCGGCGGAAAAGCCGAAGTAGCGGCAGTGATAGTAAAGATTCTCAAAGATGGTCAGGGCGCGATCAAGCGTGTTGTACTGCGGAACCACGCCAAGATGTACCCGGGCGGCAGCCGGATGCCGAACCGCATCGATGCCGGCGATGGTAACCAGGCCGGATGTAGGTCGCGCTCGCGTGGTAGCTATGCTGATCGTGGTTGTCTTGCCTGCGCCGTTCGGGCCGAGAAGCCCGAAGATCTCGCCCTCTTGGACGAAGAGATCAATACCGGCAACCGCCGCTATGGTTGCGTCTTTGTCCTTCTTGTTTTCTTTGTCCTTCTTATCTCTGCCCGGCGCTGGGTAAAGCTTGGTGAGAGCACTGATCTCGACGACCATCTGTCTATAATGCGCATATAGTGCGCAGCCGTGCCTCGCCAGGCTCCGGATTAGGAGACTAAGCCGCCCGGTCAGAGCCGCGCTGACTGGGTACAAGGGACAACGGCTTTGGCAGCGTCGGCGATGGGGCTTGCGACGGTAACTGCGCGGCACTTGCGCGAGCCACGGCAGGAGAGACACCTGGTGCAGCGATGACGGCTGCAGCGACTCCGTGGCTTTCGCGTGCTGCACGCAACTGCCGAACCTCGCGGCGGCTCAGGCGCCGCATGTCCTCCAGCGAATAGAAGAGCTGGCGTCCACAGTCCAGGCACACCATGTAACTCTCGGCCCCAATGGTAAACGGACGAGTCAGGCGGTCATGGCGACAGCCCAGGCAAAGATCGATAGCGGTGTCACAAATGGAACGGAGAACTCGCATGTGGTCCTCTCCTCTAGGTACGGGCGTGGGCTGGGGAGTGTGCTAGAGAAACAGCGCGAGGCGCACTTCTCGCCGGCCCAGTCATTTCTGTATTCCTGCTATAGGATGCAACCCCAGGCGCCAGGTTGCATCCTAGCGTGTCCGATAATGGGAACCATGCGTATGAATACAAGGCACTTAGGAGTCACCAGGCTGCCGGCTCATTGCTGCATCGTGACCACCAGCTTGCCAAAGTGCGATCCGGCCTGCATGGCTCTGAATGCCTCCCGAGCTTCCGCAAGGGGGAAGACGCGATCGATGACTGGCTGCAGTTGAAGCTGCGTGATTGCCCGGTTCATCTGCTCGAAGTCCTGCCGGGAGCCGACATAGATGCCCTGCACGCGCAACTGCTTGCGCAGGATGGGCGCGACCGCCAGCGGCTCGGTTGACTGTGACAACACGCCAATCTGCGCGATGGTGCCGCCGATTCGAGCGGCCTGCATGGACTGCGCGAAGGTTCCCGCGCCGCCGACCTCGACCACCAGGTCGACGCCCTCCCCCAAGGTCTGCTCAAGCGCCCACTCGGCCCAGTTCGGGATCGAGCGGTAGTTGACCCCGGCATCGAGGGCGGCATGCTCCAGGCCTGCTGCGCGCGCCAGCTTCTCGTCACTTGAAGAAGTTCCGAGAACCCGGCACCCGAGCGCCTTGGCAAACTGGAGCGCGAAGATGGAAACTCCGCCCGTTCCCTGGATCAGGACCGTATCGCCCGAGCGGATGTTGGCGGCCTTGATGGCGTTCCAGGCCGTCACCGCAGCGCAGGGAAGGGTTGCCGCCTGCTCATAGCTCAGGGTGTCAGGGATCTTGACCAGCGATGCAGCCGGCAACGCGATCTGCCGGGTAAACATGCCGTCGATATCCCCGCCGAGCGCGCCCTTGTACTTCGCGGCCGAGGGCGGTCCGTCGAGCCAGTTCTGCATAAAGATGGCAGCTACTCGGTCACCCTCCTGGAGGTCTGTGACGCCCGGTCCAACGGCGAGGACCTCGCCTGCGCCGTCTGAGAGGGGGACGCGCGGCAGCTTAAGCTTTGGATTGTAGGCGCCCGTGACCGTCATCAGGTCGCGATAGTTGAGCGAGACTGCGTGGACTTGTACCAGGACCTGGCCTGCTGCCAATTCTGGGGCTGGCGCGTCAACAAGGGCCAGCTTGTCGATGCCGAAGGCGGGAATCTGCCACTGATTCATGTGTTTCCATCTCCCTGAGGGTTCTGCCACTTGGATGAAGAACACGGGCACACGGTGCAGCGCCACCCACTTCTGCTGACTGGTGCCAAAAGTATGAGATTCTGCGCCTGCCCCACGGGAGACTACGGGCTTTTGTCTACAATGGGTCTATGGCCAAGGGTTTCGAGAGTAAATCAGTAGAAGACCAGCAGGCGGACCAGCAGGAAGAAGCAGCGCGGGTTGCGAGCAAGGGTGCGGCCCTGGTAGACGGCAAGCTCCAGCGTGAACGGCAGTCACTCTCGCTGCAGCGTGAGCGCATCCTTGACGAGCGTACCTCAAACCCGCACCGCCGCGCCGCGCTTGTCGCGGCGCTCGAGCAGGTGGAAGGCCGCCTCGCTGAACTGGGTTAAGGCTTCCTCCCCCGGGGCGCGAGCTAGCTCTTGCGATGGAAGAGCAGCGAATTGGCCTGGTGGATCGACGTGAGCAGGATACGGTCGATATTGACATGGGCCGGGCGATCGGCGGCCCAGACGATCGATTCGGCGACGTCCTTCGGCGTAAGCGGGGTGAGCCCGGCATAGACCTTCGCGGCTCTCTCGGTGTCGCCCCGAAAGCGCACTGCGGAGAAATCCGTCTGAACCATACCCGGATCGACCGTAGTCACCCGGACGGGAGTGCCAAGCAGGTCCTGTCGAAGACCCTCGGTCAGGGCTGCCTCTGCAGCCTTGGTGGCGCAGTAGACAGCGCCACCAGGGTAGGTGAGGTGTCCCGCTGTTGAGCCCAGGTTGATGACGTGCCCGCGCCCGCGGGCAACCATGCCTGGGACTACCGCTCGGCTCACGTAAAGCAGACCTTTGACGTTGGTATCAATCATCTCGTCCCAGTCTGCAGGCTCACCCTCGTAGAGCTTGTCCATCCCGCGCGAGAGTCCCGCATTGTTGACCAGGATGTCGATGGCGCTCCAGTCCTCCGGCAGGGCGGCAATGACCTGGCCGACCTGTTCGCTTGAGGTTACGTCGAGAGTCACTACATGGACAGCTGGTGCTCCGAGTTCGCGCAGGCGCGGAACGGCCTGCTGCATTCGGTCGGCTCTGCGCGCGGCAAGCACCAGGCGCGCTCCCGCGGCGGCAAAAGCATCGGCGGTCGCCTCGCCGATCCCGGAGCTTGCGCCGGTAATCAGAACGGTCAAGTTGCTAAGGGTGGTAGGCACGGTCTTGCGGTTCCTTTCCTGGTGCTTGCGTTGGTCATGGAGCCTGCGCTGGTGACGATGCTCGCGTTGGTCTTGTAGGCTGGCAGGTAAGAGGTAGGTCTACCTGTCGCAGCATACGCGCGGGCAGCTGTTACTTTTCTGGCTGCGTGCTCGCGGGGCTCTTTAATTGCTGCTGCACGATCTGGTAATAGCCTGCGGCCCAGTCAGCCTTACCAAGTCCGGCCTCGGTCGCCTCGCGCAGGTTCTGCTCAAACAGCGCAGCAAGCGGTGTGCGGATTCCGGTCTGCTCAGCCGCTTCGCGAAAGAGCCGCGTATCCTTGGCGCCGAGTTCAACGGTCGCCGCTGCCTGCTCCGGAGGGTTCAGCATCACCTTGCCATAGTTCGTGTAAAACTGCGACTGGAAGAGCGCTGCGTTTACCGCTTCAAGATACAACTCGGGCGCAATGCCGTGCGCCTCGGCGAAGACCATGCCCTCTGAGAGTGAAGCAATCATGGCCGTGATGAGGAAGTTGCCGCCGATCTTCACCGCGTTCGCGGAACTCGGCTTCTCGCCGATCAGAGTGTAGCCGCGCGAGAAGGTGTCGAGCACCGGGAGGATGGGCGTGACCACGCTCTCCGGCCCGGCTACGGCAAGCCACAGCTTGCCTTCCGCTGCGATCGCCGGGCGTCCGAACACCGGGCAGGAGACGTAATGCTGGCCGTGCGCCGCGTGTTCTTCGGTGAGGCGGTCAGAGAGCGCAGGGCTGATCGTCGAGAGCGAGACATGCGTCGCGCCCGCCGGGATAGCGGCGAGCACGCCCTGGTCGAACAGGATGCCGGTCAGCGCCTCGTCATCATGCACCATCGTGAAAACCAGCTCGGCGTCGGCTACCGCGAGCGCGGCAGTCTCCGCCTGGGTGGCACCACCGGCGACCAGCGGTTCAGCCGCGCCTGGCGTACGGTTCCATACGGTAAGGTCGTAGCCGCGCTTTCTCAAGAGGGTGGCAACGGCTGAGCCCATCTGGCCCAGGCCTAAAAAAGTGATACGCATGCGGGATGAGATGCGACTCAGGAGCTCCGGCAACTTCAGGGTGTCACCGGCTGTTCACGGCGCTAGGAGGCGAAGCCTCCATTTGTGGTTGCGAACGCAGCAAGGCAGGAGGCGCTCTGGCGCCTCCTGCCTTGCTGCCACTGCCCGCTGGGCTTACTGGTTGCTTGGACTGGCCTGCTGCTGCTGTACCCCGATCGAGTTACCAGAAACGACTAGCTGCACACGCCGATTCTGCGCGCGGCCCTGTGCCGTTGAGTTATCGGCAACAGGGTCGTTCAAGCCGAAGCCGGTGGCCGTTACTTTCTCCTGGTGGACACCTTGCGAGACGAGGTAGTCACCCACGGCCTGCGCGCGCTGTTCGGATAGCTTCTGGTTGAACGCCTCGCCGCCAACGTTATCGGTGTAGCCCTCAACCTGCACTGCAAGCCCCGGGTAGGCGAGCAGAATGCCCGACACCTTGGCGAGCTTCTCCCGCGCGTCCGGCTTTAGCGTGAACTTGCCGGTGTCGAACAGAACGTCCGACATGTTGACGATCAGGCCGCGCGCGGTCTCGCGTGTATTGAGTACCTCGTTGAGCTGCTGCTTCAGGCGCTCGCGCATCTGCTCGGTCTGGTCGACGGCTTGCTGCTGGCTCTGCTTGGCTCGGTCAGCTTCAAGCTGGGCCTGGGCGGCACGTGCGTCGGCGGCAGCTTTCTCCGCTGCTGCCTGCTGCGCGGCAAGCTGGGCCTGTTGCGCTTGTAACTGTGACCGTTGCGCACTCTGCTCGGCTGCTTCGCGTTCCGCCTGGTTGCGGGCATCGTCCTCAGCCTTGCGTTTGCGGATGGCAATGATGCGCGCGTCCTCCGCCGACTGGACCGCCGAGCGAGCATAGGTAATCTCCTGCTTGCGCTCGCTCTTCCTGGTATCCATCGCCTGCGCATTCTGGAGCGCTGTCACCGCGGTCTGGAAGGTGTCGGTTGCGTACTTGTCCGCGCCCGTCGCTTTTGCGATCTGCACGGCATTGATCGCTTCATAGAGCTCCAGCGGCGATTTTTCATCCCGCGTAATCGGGTTCATCACCGCATTCTGCCCGGCCATCTGCGTGTACGCTCCGCGTGGCAGCAGCGAGGCATGCGCGTTTACCTGCTCGATGATGCCCTGTGTCTTGTCTTCAAGCACCGTGTTCTGGAGTACGACCACGTCGGAGGGCATCGTCACTGCAAAGTAGGGCTCGGCGGTGATGATCAGCGCAAAAGCCTGCAGGTTGGTCGTCACCTTGATGTTGTTCTTCTCGCCTGAGGGGAGTATTTCGCCAAGCGGCTGCGGGCGGCCCTCTGGTGTGATCGCCCAAAGAACATAGGTGAGGTATTCGACGCCGAACGAGTTCGCCGGCTTGAGGCCTTCAAACTTCGCATCGATGGACAGCTGGCCACGGTTGCTCTGCACCTCTGCCGAACCTTTGGCCTGCGGCAGCAGCGGAGTGCCCAAAAAGCCTACCTTGGTCGAGCCGCTGCGATGAAAGTAGTTGATTGCCGGCAGATCCCGGCCAACCACCTTGATCTGGTAGACAGGAACGTCGCCGCGCATGGTGGCTTGCGGCTGGTTCGGTTGCTGCCACTTTTCAGTGGCCGTTGGGTTTGCCTCCTGCGCGTGCAGAGCAGAGGCGGAGAGACTGCCGAAAAGCACTGCGATCGATACGTGTCTTGCGATGTTCGCCATAGCTCGTTGATCCTTTGTTTGGGGACAAGCGCCTCTACGGCGCATATGTCGTCCTCCGAGTGGATGCCCGCATCACGACTCGGGAGGCCTCATGCAAGCAGCACCACGGTAATTGCTGCGAACCACGATATAGATGTAACTGATTGAAACAAATCGCCCGCGCTGCCGTCTAACGAGCGATCAGAAGTAACCTTTGCCCTGGTGGGTTAGAGTGGACCTATGAACGAAGAAGCGGGGCTCCGTGGGCAGGTGGATGCACTGCGAGACCGCGTCGCGCAGGTGGAAAGAGAGCTCGAGCAGCTACGTCGCAGCAGCCAGCCGGCGCTTACGTACGCGACTGACTCTGGAGCAGCCCCCACTGCTCGGCAGCCGGAGCCGCAGGAAGATATGCTCCCTAAGAATGCTGCCGGCTTTGCGGTAGTTGCCGCGCGCTCTGCACAGCCGCGAGCCTCGCTTGAGTCGCGCATTGGCTCCCAGCTCTTCAACAGGATCGGCATTCTCGCGCTGCTGATCGGCGCGGCCTGGTTCCTCAAGTTTGCCATTGATGAGCGATGGATTGGTCCTGCGGCCCGCGTGTGGATCGGCCTCGGTGCGGGGCTTGGTCTGGTCGGCTGGTCCGAGTGGTTCCGCACCCGCGGCTACACCGCCTTCTCCTACTCACTCAAGGCGCTTGGAACCGGCGTGCTCTACCTGTCGGTCTGGGCGGCCTACACTCTGTTTGGCCTGGTGCCGGCTTCGGTAGCATTTGCTGCAATGATGCTGATCACGGTTACAAATGCCTGGTTGTGCTGGCGGCAGAACTCCGAGTTGCTTGCCTTTTATGCACTCGCCGGCGGGCTCCTGACCCCGCTGCTGTTGTGGGCAGCAGAGGGTGCCGAGTTGACCCTGTTCAGCTACCTGCTGATGCTCGACCTTGCCGTGCTGGTGCTGGTTGCGCAGCGACCATGGTCGCGCCTGGTGCTGGCTGCCTTTGCGGGCACGGCGGTCTACGAAGTGGCCTGGTATGTCGGCCACTACACGCCTGAGTCACTGGCTATGACCACGTGCTTTGTTGCGACGTTCTTCCTGCTCTTTTCAGCAGCGCCACAGCTCCTGCGAAACTTCCGGCTCGCGAGTGGAGTGGGCGCGCTCACCTTTGAAGATCAGCTCGCACTCCTGCTGCTGCCCCTGCTCAACGGGCTGCTGGCGTTTGCCGAGTTCTACGCGTTGTTGAGTGAGCCGCAGCCGTCGAAGCTCCGAGCCTGGGTCGCGTTCGGTCTTGCTTTCTTTTATCTTGGGCTGCTGCGCGTGGCCCGTTCGCCTCGCCTGCGTGGCACCCCCACACGCCTGCCAGATACGTACCTGCTTTTAAGTGTGCTGGCCTTCACGGGTGCCGTTCCGCTTGCGGTATCAGGCCGGGCCATTGCGCTTGGGTGGCTGCTTGAAAGCCTGGTACTGGTGTGGATCGCGCGCGCCGGGGTTGCGCTCCTGCGGGGGCTCGGCACATCTGCACTCGCGCTGGGCATGCTTGCCTGCCTGACTCTCAACAGTCGATTGCCCGGGAATGCAAGCGTGCTGCTGAACGCGCGGTTTGCGACCTTTGCTGCGGGAGTCGTAGCAGGGGTGACTGTAGCCTGGATTGCGGGGCGGGTCCTGCGCGAGGCTGGGGGCGTTTCCGAAATGGCGCCTGGTTGGCGAAGCATATACCTGCTCGGAAGTACAGGTGCGACGGCCTTGCTGATGGTTGGCATGTGCCTTGAGATTGGCACGTACTGGAATGGGCAGCTTAGCTTGAGTCGTCTCGATCGCGTTGTCGATGAGCAGTTCACCTACTCTGCCTGGACGATGCTGCTTGGCGCGGGGTTGCTGGGCGCAGGCTTCGCAACGAAGGCAGCAGTGTTGCGCTGGCAGGGGCTCGTATTGCTTGCATTGAGCATCGGCAAGGTCTTCCTGTTTGACCTGAGAGAGCTAAGTCAGGGTTACAGGATCGTGAGCTTCCTGGGCCTGGGCGTGTTGCTGGTGTGCGTGAGCTTTGTGTATCAGAGAGACTTACTGAAGCTGCGGGCACGCTGACCCGGCGCCTGACACGAGTCTGTCGTGCGCCGAGCAACCTGGTGACTAGCGCAGCGCCGAGTCCGCCTCGTTGAGCCAGTTCGCCGACTTCAGCAACTCTCTCGGCTTCGAGCCTTCCGGTGGCCCAACGAGCCCGTCGCGCTCCATCATGTCGATCAGGTGAGCGGCACGGCCGTAGCCGATGCGCATACGGCGCTGCAGCAGCGATGTGGAAGCCTTGCCAAACTCGAAGACCAGCCGAACCGCGTCATCAAATAGCTCGTCGTCCGCGTTGTCCTCTGCATTGTCGACGTCTAACTCGCGGCCCTTGTCATCCTTGGGCGAATCGAGGAACCCCTGCACATACTCTGCATCGCCCTGTGCTTTCCAGAAGGCTACAACCCCGGAGATTTCCTTCTCCGTGACAAAGGGCGCGTGCACGCGCTGCAAACGCGAGGTGCCAGGGGGAAGAAAAAGCATGTCGCCGCGGCCCAGCAGCGACTCAGCTCCGTTCGAATCAAGAATCGTTCTGGAGTCTGTCTTCGACGCCAGGCGAAAGCTCATGCGGGTGGGCACGTTGGCTTTGATCAACCCGGTGATCACATCGACTGAAGGCCGCTGGGTTGCGAGCACCAGGTGAATGCCGACCGCGCGCGCCATTTGCGCGAGCCGGGTGATTGCCTCTTCCACGTTTGACTTGTCGAGCATCATCAAATCAGCAAGCTCATCGATGATGATCATGATGTAAGGCAGCGGCTTGCCGTCGTCGCCGGGCGCAAGCTCGCCGCTGCCGCCGTCGTCAAACATGTTCAGCGTGCCTTCGGCAAAGAGCTTGTTGTACTGCTCGATGTTCCGCACCGATTTGGACGCGAGTAATTTCAGGCGCCGCTCCATCTCGCGTACGGCATTGCGCAGCGCATTCGCTGCCAGTTTGGGCTCGGTGATGATAGGCGTGAATAAGTGGGGGATACCTTCATACATACCTAACTCAACCCGCTTTGGATCGACCAGGATCAGACGCACCTGCTCCGGCGTCGCCTTGTAGAGGATCGACATAATCATCGCGTTGATGGCGACGGATTTGCCCGAGCCAGTGGAGCCGGCGATCAGCACGTGCGGCATGGTGGCCAGGTCCGCGACGACGATGCGCCCGTTGATGTCCTTGCCCATCGCCATGGTTATCTTCGATTTCGAGTTGACGAAGTTCTCCGCCTCGATCACGTCGCGGAGCCAGATTGTTTCGCGCGCAGAGTTTGGCACCTGGATGCCGACGGTTGATTTGCCGGCCATGCGCTCGATCAGGATCGACTCGGCCGCCATAGCGAGGCAGAGATCGTCCGAGAGGCCGGTGACGCGCGAGTACTTGACCCCCGCGTCGGGCCTGAACTCAAACGTGGTAACCACGGGGCCGGGATTGATCTGCACTACTTGCCCATTGACATCAAACTCCGAGCATTTTTCAACGAGCACCTGCGCCTCGGCCCTCAGTTCTTCCTCGCGGATCACGAGCGACTCCTCAGAGCGGTGCAGCAGTGTCGACGGTGGCAGTTTGTAGGCGCTCTCAAAGCCCGCAACCATCTTCTGCGTTACGGTGACCGATCGCGTCTCTATATCTGCACGCTTGGTAAATGAGATTACGTCGCTGGTCCCAGTTGCAGCGGCGGCAGGTAGCGGCCCAGCTGGAGGCAGGAAGCCGCGCGCGCTTCCATGTGCCTCAGCTGTGGTCTCCTCGTCCCATCCTGAGGCCACCGGGCGAGGCTGCGCGGCGGGTACATCCGCGTCGGCAAATGCGCCCCGGCGCCCAGGGAGCGCTGCAACGGTCTGCTGCACGCGGGTTGGCTCCTGCCCTGCAGCGGGCGTACGCTCCGCAGCCGAACCGGCCTTTCGTACCGTATTAAGCGCTCGCTGTTGCACGG
Organism: Candidatus Babeliales bacterium; assembly: GCA_964658255.1. GTDB lineage: Bacteria > Acidobacteriota > Terriglobia > Terriglobales > Acidobacteriaceae > EB88. The sequence goes on along the minus strand of CAZZYO010000027.1, from coordinate 12,522 downwards.
CGTCCTCGCGAGCCGCTTGTCTGTCGGCACGGAGCTGTGCGCGCCGCCTGCGCCAGTTTGCCAACCTGTCCTTCCAGGCAGCGAGAAAAGCGAAGCGAACCAGCAGGCTAGTGCGCGCGGAAAGGCGTGCGGAGGCGAGCGAGAAGCTTGTCGCCAGGTAAAGGCCAATGCCAAGCAGGCTCGAGATGAGAACGGCCGCACCGGGGAAGTTAACTTGGGCGATGAGCGTATCGGCCACCAAGCGCCCGGTCAGCCCAGCCAGGGGCAACCCGCCGTAAAGGTGCAGGCGCTCGGGGAGCAACGCGAATGCGGCTGGCCCGAAGAGTACGCACAGCAGCACGCCGCCGAGCTTGACGTAGGGTGCCTGGATCATCCGGGAGCGGAGCCAACGGTAGCCGAAGGTGGCGAGTAGCACAGGCAGTCCGAAGGCGGCCGCGCCCTCTACCTGGAAGAGCAGGTCGCTCAGGATCGCGCCGAGGCGCCCGGTCCAATTATGGATGGGCTGGTGTGCGAGGGCAACCGTGTTCAGCGAGGGATCAGAAGGACGGTAGGAAGACAGCGCGAGCAGCACAAGAGTGGCGGCGACCAACAGCAGCAGGCCGACCAGCTCATTGAAGCGGCGACTGCGTGTAGGGGTGGTAATCAGCTTGAGTAGCTGCATATGGGGGTGCGCGCTGCTGCCGTCGCGCCTTGAGCGCGTTGGCACCACGAGAACCTTTCCAGAGCACGATCAGTATCGCAGAGCGCCCGCGAGCAGGGAAGTAGCGAGTCGGGAACCGGGGCAGCCGTCAGTTCCAATGCTTGCTGAAAACGCATGCGCAATGGCCTCGGCGTCTCGGGATGGCGCGTGCGGAGAGGGCAGCGGCTGCACGTGACCTTGGTGTGTCACTCTGCCCGAATTGGCTACTTGCCGCGAGCAACGCCGTGGCATGCTCGTCAGCAGCAAATCAGTCGGAGAGAGAATGGCGCTGCAGAGAAAAAGTGCAAGGACCCTCGTCCGTGCGAATGGCTCGACGCGACTTCAAGCGACGCGGCGGACAGGTGAGCAAGTTCCCTGGGCAGCCTTGACCGCTTGTGGCGTCTTCGCATTATTGCTGGGCCTTGCCGGATGACTCTCGCGCTCTCTCACCTCGCTCCAGATCATGCCGACGGCGGGCAGGGTCTCAGTAGTGGTAGGGCAAACCACCTAGTTCCAGGTCATCGGTGTGTTCACCGAGTCAGGCCATGCGACGACCAGTAAGGATGTCAGCGGGAAGGTGAGCTGGCAGAGCTCAAACCCGCAGGTTGCCACCATCAGCGCGAGCGGCCTCGCAACAGCAATAGCCGCAGGTACAGCGACGATCACGGGAACCATGCAGGGAGATTTCGGCACGGTCTCCGCATCGTCCAATGTCACCGTGGTCGGCGGTGGCGCCTCAACGCAGCGGGTGTTGACGCAGCTGGCCGTCACGCCGATTACGCAGACAATCGCTGGCGGCGGCGGAACCGCCCAGCTGATCGCGATCGGAACGTACAGCAGTGATACCCCAGCAACGGAAAATCTGACGATCCAGGCTGCGTGGCAATCAAGCGACGCTACCGTGGCCAGGTGACAGTTACGGCTGTGGCGACAGGCCCTGATGGCTCCGTGCAGTCGGCCAGCGCCTTGGTGACCGTGGCCAACGGCGCGCTACCCCGCGCACCCTCGCTTCACTTACCTTGAGCCCGATATTGCAAACCCTGCCCGTATCCGGGACGGCTCAGTTGATTGCGATAGGGAGCTACAGCAGTGGCAGCCCTGCTACGCAAAACCTTACCGGGAACGCGACCTGGCAGACAAGCAGCGCTTCGATCGCGACTGTCAGTCCCTCTGGACTTGTCACGGCTATCGCTCCGGGAGGCGTGACGATCACGGCCGTAGCGGGCAGGTGACGATTACAGGGCTTGCTACGGATTCCGGCGGCCTTGCCATTACTGCAAGCGCTGTCATCACCGTAACCAGTGGACCGTCCCAAAGGAACCTCGCCTCACTGCAGACCCGACCTCATGCACCCTGACGATCAGTAACTCAAACACTACGAACTACTCGGTCGGCGCCATCTTCGATCCGGCCAGTCCGTAAAAAGTGCAAGGAACACGAGGAACAGGCGCCGCAGTCAGGTCATTGTTCGGCCCTGCTCCTCTCCGCCCGGCCAAGGAGGGGAAAGCTGCTTGCTGCGCGCGGCGTCGCCAAGAGGGGTGTCCTTCCAGAAAGAACGTGCGAGTCTCGCCCCGGCATAGTTCTATTTTGGTGCATTGCGTTCGGCTGAAAATCAGCATCGTAGAGGACTGCAACCCCAATCTGCAGGACTGTACGGAGGAACAACGATGCATCACGGAATTATCTTCACCATCATCATCGGCTTTGTGATCGGCATTATCGCGAAGATCATCATGCCGGGCAATGATCCCCAGGGCTTCATCATCACCACGATCATCGGCATCGTTGGCAGCTTCCTTGGCACCTTCATCGGCCGCGCAGTCGGTCACTATCAGGATGGGCAGAGCGCCGGGTTCCTTATGTCGCTGGTCGGCGCGTGCATCCTGCTAGGCATCTACCACCTGATCACTCGCAGAACCGCACGAGTCTGACGCCGGTGTTCCCGAAGCCTTCCTGCGTTTGCCAGGCCGCGGTGATCTAGCAAAGGGACAGGCCGAGGCTCGCAGAACTGTCCCTTTCCAGCCAGGGCCTCCGCGCATCGAGCTTGCGCCGCTTCCTCTCAGGACGCAGCGTAGCAGCAAGCTCGCAGCAGGCTGTATTGCTTCTACCTTGTTGCGAGTGGCGAAGTGGCGATGACGCTTCTCGCATGCGCGATCTCCGGGCGTTTGCACTGGACACCGTTTCCCGTGCTGGCAAGCAGCGCCACATAATAGCGAGCAGCAGCAGGTGCATTGTGCAGCGCCTCCGCTGCTTCCCCCGCATGATAAAGAGCGTTGAACCGGTTCGGACTCAACAAAAGTGCCGCACGATAGGCTTCGAGAGCGGCAGCAGGCTTGTGTAAATCAAGCAGCATATCGGCCAGCATCTCGCGCGCAGGTATGTCTACCTCTCCTTGGCCCACCTTGTCCTGCAAATCAGCCGCCTTGATCATCTGCGCCAAAGCTTGATCAGGGTGGCCGGCGGCGAAGCTCGCCCAGGCCTCAACCTCGTCGATCATGATGACAAAGCCTGAGCTCTCTACCATGTAGGCCTGCGGGGTGTGCCGTATCTGCTCGACGAGCGTCTCGCAGGTACTCAAGGCTGACCTCGCGGCGGGCGCATCATGCAGGTGTCCGGCAGCGACTGCGTGAGCCCATGCAGTAACGAGCTGCGGTAGCGGCTTCTCGCCTGGCACGGGCTTTAGGTTAAGCGCCGCACTCCAGTCGCGACGCTCGAGCGAATAGAAAACCGGAAGCTTGGTGCGATAGTAGGAGACCATGCCTGACATGCCATGCATGGCGGGCATCTCGGCAAAGGAGTTCAAGGTAGCGTCGGTGGACGCAACCAACGCTTCCGCCGCACCGTCCTGGCCAGCCTGCAAGTACGCGTAAAGCAGGAAGTCATCAGCGTGAAGCTGATCAAACCCGCCGGAGAGGTGGCGCTCCTGCGCGCTCCGAGAAGCAGCCACCGACTGGAGATTGACATCAATGTCAGGCTGCCACATGCCAAGCCGAGCGAAGATGTGCCCGGGCATGTGCACGGCGTGAGGTGCGGACGGCGCAATCGCTCCGTAGCGCTGAGCGGCCGGCAGCGCCTGGGAGGCCAGCGCAGGATTGTCCCCGGCATGAATGATGTAGTGGGCGATCCCGGGATGATCGGGGTATTTCGCCGAGAGCGGGAGCAGGAGGGCAAGCGCCCGGCGCTCATGCGAAAGCGAGGTATCGGACGGCTCCTCCGAGGCAAGGACCGCCAGCGCAGAGAAAGACTGCGCATCCGGATCCTCGGGATACCGATTGGCAAGCGCCGCCATCGCACTGGCGTACCCGGCGATGCGGGCGGGGTAGTCTGCCGGGCCTGGCTGGTAGAAAGCACTAAGAGCAGCGATATAGTCCTTTTCGCGCTCTGTCTTCGCTTGTCCCGCGTGCGCCTTTTCGAGCTCGACGGCCCCGGCAGACATGGTTGCCTTATCTGGGCGATCCCATATCTGATGAAACTGGCTCATGGCGACGCCCCAGTGAGCCATGGCGCAGGCTGGGTCTGTCTTGAGAAGGGCGTGGAACTGCGACTCCGCTTCCTCGTACCAGAAGTCATGCAGCAGGGCGACTCCCCTGTTAAACGGCACCTGGGATGCGGGCGCGCAGGAGACAGGGAAACTTACCGTGCCAAGGCGCTCGGCTGGCGTGTCTGCTCTGGCTAGGAAAGCCAGGCTCCCACTGAGTAAGAGGCAAAAGAGCTTACGGTGCATGGCCGGCATTATAGGCCAGCGCAGCTCTCCAGCAAATACGGCGCTGCAGAGTTATCCCGCGCAGATCATCGACCTACAGACACTCTCGCGCGCGAGCGAAGCACAACCGAAAAACGATCAGGCAGGCTGCCGCCTTTTGGTTCAGCAACCCTCCCTTGGGCGCTCCGCTCAAGCTGCAAAAAGCCGTGCGCCAAATATCATCAGCAAAATCGCCACCACGATCCGGTAGATGGCGAAGACGGTAAACCCGTGTTTCCGCACATACTCGAGAAACCAGCCAACCACCCCAAGCGCGACCAGGAACGAGACGACCATTCCAATACCGAGAATGATGTAGCCATGCGTATCCACGTGAAGCGGCGCAATGGCAACCTCGCCAACCTTGTGCTTCGGGTGGATGGTCTTGAGCAGGTCGTAGCCGGTGGCTGCAAGCATCACCGGGATAGAAACCAGGAAGCTAAACTCAAGCGCCGCAGTCCGCGTCATACCTGCGACCTGCCCGGCGGCAATGGTGGACATGGAGCGCGACGTGCCCGGGAAGATCGCCGACGCGGTCTGGCAAAGTCCGATCCAGACAGCCTGCCCAACCGACATCTGCTCGACCTCTTTGGTCTGCGGGTCGTTATTCGACGACCACCAATCAATGATCCACATCAGGATGCCCCCGATCAGCAGCGCGAGCTCCATCACCCGCAGGCTTTCCAGATGCTTGCCTATCGCTTTCTCAAAAATGAGCGAAGGAATGGCAGTGCAGACAAAGGCGATCATGGTGAGCGTCAGCGGATGCGTCAACGTGGTGCGATCGCCGGCCTCGCCTTTGGGAAACGTGCGTACGAAGGTGACAATCCGGCCGAGGAAGAGCAGCACCAGCGCAAGAATTGCGCCAAGCTGGATGACGATCGTGTACATCTTCCAGTAGGGATCGGTCAGGTCAAGCCGTAGCAAGGCTTCAACGATGCGCAGATGGGCGGTAGAGCTGACGGGGAGGAACTCGGTGAGACCTTCAACAACGCCAAGCAGGACAGAGACCAGGTAATCGTTCAATGGACGTTCCTTTGCGATCAGCTTTGGGTGGTGTGCTCACCCCATCATAAAAGATGAGAGTTTGGGCTAGTGGCAGAACCGCTCATCCTTCGACCGCCGACTCGTTCCTTTGTCCACTCGTCCAACACGATGACGAAGAGAAGCGAGTCGCCGGGCTGGTCAGTGTAGGGCAGCGCCCTCGAGACTACTCGCGATCGCTGCCGTAGATGGGAATCTGCTGCTGCACCTTGTAGGCCAGGTCGGCCCCGCGCGTCGACCAGTCTGACTGCGGGTACTTGCCCGTGAGCCTTGCTGCCAGCTCCAGCGCGTGCGCGCGGTCCTCCGCAGCTTTTTTCTCCTGGTTGTCCGCCGTCCACATGTCTCCGGCGCAGGCCAGGCGCCAGGCGGCCTTGTAAAGCGCCTCAGGCGTGCGGGCACTCTCAGGGCGCTCGCCCGCATACCTTGCGTACACCTCGGCTTCCTTCTCGGGACACTTCTCCGCCCCCTGCCAGTCGCCGCACAGCTTGTTATCAATCGTCCGGAAGGCAGCGTAGTCCGCCCACTTGGTCCCCGGGTAGAGCTTCTGGATCTTCTTCATCTCGCTCTCGTCAGGGAGCTGGCGCAGGTAGTTCTCCTTTTCGTGCGCAGAGGGCAGGGTAGCCGCGTCCTCTTTCTGCAGCTGCCAGCGGATATCGGCCGAGCGCCAGGCTGCTTCCGCCGCGCGCGGCGATTGGGGAAAGATCTCGGCTGCCATCCGGTAAAGACGGCGCGCGTCTTCCGCCGTGCCGGGGGCAGCGTGTGGTTCAGAGGCAGCCTGCTCGGTCGAGATTGCTTCGCCAAACAGGATGGCATCGCCCTGCGAGGTCTCAGAGGAAACAAGCCCGCGATCCTCTAGCCAGCCCGAGATGGGCGGGCTGGCCTGGTCGTTTGAGAAGACAGGCACGTCCTGTTCGCGGACAGTTTCGATGTCCGTATTCGCATACACGCGCAGCCAGTGCGACGAGCGCTCGAGGATGACGATCTCGCGGCCGGGGGTGATGGTACCAAGCTTGCCTGATGCCGCGTCGCCCTGCACATAAATAGGCGTCGGCCGAAGCACAGTTGCTTTCCGCGCATCCTTGGGGGGCGGCGGCAGGGGTGCTTTTTGCGCAATGATCGCGGAGGAGCAGAGGGCAAGCGCCACAGTGAAGCCAAAGGGAAGCGTAGGGAAGAGACTCATGCGAGTACCTGCATTGTCGCCCACCACAGTTACACCGAGCAAATCCGCCGGCCGTCGGGGACTCCATTATCGGGGAGATAAGAGTTTTCGATAGTCAAGATTTCGCTGACTGAAATCAGAAGACCCGACGTACCCTTGCGTCACCATACGCGCCGGGCAGCAGCTTCGCATTCGCTGACTTGCTTGTCTCCGGTCTCCGCGTGTCACTGTCTTTCCTAAGGAGAACAATGTTGCTGAGTAAGTGCATGCGCCTTTGTGTTGTTTCTTCTCTCTCGATGATCTGCATGAGTGCCGGCGCCGTCGCGCCGCAGGTCCAGTTTCCGCTGGACGCCTTGACGCCGCAGGAGTACTGGACGATTTACAAGACCGTGCGCGCGGAAGGACACCTGCACGAGAAGACGCTGCTCGCCAGCATCCTGCTGCATGAACCTGATAAGTCCGAGGTTGTCTCGTGGAAGGAAGGCGACCCGATCACGCGTAAAGCGGATGTGGTTCTGCTTGACGAAGGCAAGTCGTACGCGGCTGTGGTAAATATCTCCTCCGGCAAGGTCGAGGACTTCCACCGGTTAAAAGGCGAGCAGGCTAACTTCACCACCGAGGAAGAGCACGAAGTCAACGACGCAATCAAACACGACCCGCGGATTGTAGAGGCATTGAAGAAGCGAGGCATCGTGGACCTTCGCCACACCTCCTGCTTTGCGACGCCTGCCGGATTTATTGACTTGCCGGAGCAAAAGGATCCTGACCGCCGCATAGGCTGGGGTGGCTGCACTGACAGCGATGGCGCTATCTCGGGCTCCTGGGACCGCGAGGTCGGCGGCCTGTTCTTCGTGGTCGATATGCAGACCAAGAAGGTGTTGCGGGTTAGTGACTTCGGCGCAACGCCACAGTCAGAAACCACTGGCATCTACGATGGCATGGGTGGGGAAGCGACAGCAAACACCAAGCCCATCGTTGTCATGCAGCCGGCTGGGCCAAGCTTCACCATCGACAAGGGACTGGTCTCCTGGATGAACTGGCAATTCCGGTTCCGGCTCGACCCGCGGCAGGGCGTCGTGCTCAACACCGTAGGCATTAAAGATCACGGGACGGTGCGGTCGATCATGTACGAGGGATCGCTGTCAGAGATGTACGTGCCCTACCAGGATCCGGAAGAGACATGGAACTCACACGTGTTCCTGGATGGCGGCGAGTACTTTATGAACACCGGCGTAGGCATGCTGAAGCCGCTGGTTGCAGGCATGGACTGTCCTGAGTACGCTACTTTCTTTTCAGGGTTTCTCTTCCACGAAGATGGTTCACCTTTTGAGCGCCCACAAAACGCCTGCCTGTTTGAACGCACCAAGGGCGATGCAGCCTGGCGCCATAGCGATGAGAATGGAACCTTTGGCCGGCCTTCCCGTGAGCTGGTGCTGCGCAGCGTGGCTACGGTTGGCAACTACGATTACATCCTCGACTGGCGATTCTCCGAAGACGGCATTATCACCGGCGGCGTTGGTGCGACCGGCATCCTCGAAGTAAAGCCTGTAAGCGACACCAATGTAAGTGCCGGTATGTCAGCCGGTATCGCAGACAAAAATGCCCAAGGCGGCCAAGTCGAGTTTGGGCACCTGGTCGCGCCCGGCACGGATGCTGTTGACCATGATCATTTCTTTTCGTTTCGATTAGACCTGGACATCGACGGGACGAAGAATTCATTCATGGCGGATAAGTTGGTGCAGTACAAGATACCGTCGAACACGACGACCTATGGGCGGCACGTCATCTGGGCGGCACAGCCTAGCATGCCAGCCACTGAGAGCCAGGCCATGATGGACGTGAGTATGACGCATCCTGCGATGTGGCGCTTTGTAAGCTCTGACAAGAAGGGGCCGCTTGGCTACCCTACGAGTTACGAGATTATGCCTGGGCTCACCGCTGCGTCGCTTTTGCCCGGCGACGAGTGGCCGCAGAAGCGCGCCGGTTTCTCTGAGCACCAACTCTGGATTACGCCCTATGAGCCGAGCGAGCGATTTGCCGCAGGCACCTATGTGAGCGGCAGCCGCGGTACAGACGGGCTGCAGGTGTGGGCGAAAAAGAACCGCAAGATCATGGACACTGACATCGTGGCCTGGTACACGGTAGGCTTCCACCACATGCCGCGCGCCGAGGACTGGCCGCAGATGCCCGTGATGTGGCACGAGTTCCAGCTACGCCCGTTTGACTTCTTTCCGAAGAACCCGGGCATGGACCTCCCGATGAAGCCGTAATCCGGCTGATCGCTGGCGCGTGTGTCGCTCTTCCTTGCAGCAGCACGCGCCACCGCTCCCGTCGACTAACACGACTGAAACTCAAGATACTTGTGAAGGAGTGAACCATGGTCAACCATCGTTTAACTTCAACGGCTCGCCGTCTTCGTTTTCTGCTGCTGTTGTTGATCATAGCCTTGCAGTGTGGCTTCGCGCTGGCGCAGTCCACGTTCGGCAGCTTCGTCGGCACCGTTGTAGACGCAGCCGGCGCAGCTGTAGCGGGTGCTACCGTGACGCTGGTGAACATGGGAACGGCGCAGCAACGAACACTGATCACCAACGCCAGCGGCGAGTACGCGTTTAACATCGTCGATGCCGGCACCTACCAGGTCATCGTCGATTCCAAGGGATTCACCAAGTCGGAGACATCGAACCTGGTGTTGCTGGCGCGTGAGACCAAGCGCGTCGATGCCACGCTCGCTGTCGGCTCTGATGTGCAGATGGTTGAGGTGCAGGGCGCGAACGAAGGCGTGATCACAACCGAGACTTCGCAGCTCGCCTCGACCGAGACAGGCGAGGAGTTGACCAGCCTGCCGGTCGCGGTCTTCTCGCACTCCAATGGCACGACCAGTCCTATCTCTACCCTGACGGAAACGAACCCGGGCGTGCAGACCGACGATTCTGGCAACCTGGTGATTGCCGGCGCGACCCCGGCGCTGACCTCGGTCACACTCGACGGGATCCAGAGCGTGAGCGTGGAAACGAGCGCGCCGCTCAACGAGCTCTTTCCTTCCTTTAATTCCATCTCCGAGATACGTGTTTCCGAGACGAATAACAACGCCGAATACTCAGGCGTCGCGGATATCACGACCACCTCACGCGCAGGGACCAATACGTTCCACGGCGGCATCTTTGAAAACCACGAGAATACGGCATTGAACGCCGGCGACCCGTTCACGGGAGGCAAGCCGAAGATCATTATGAATAACTTTGGCGGCTTTGTCGGTGGTCCAGTACGCGTATCTCACTTGTATAACGGCACCGATAAAACCTTTTTCTTCGCGAGTTACGAGGCATTGCGCCTGCCCCGGCAGACTCCCATCGTCACCAGCGTTCCCACACTGGCCATGCGCAGCGGCAATTTGACCGACTACCTATCGCAGCAGGGTGCGCAGAGCAGGTGTACAAATCCGGACGGGACACAGGTAGCCGCGGGCGCCGTTTATAACTCGAATTGCGCCCAGTTGAACATGGCTGCCGTGCCCGTATCACCGGTGGCGTCAAACCTGATGAACCTGCTCATGCCGCTGCCCAATCGTGGAGATGCCAACACCTATCAGAGCAACTATGCCATTAACTTCCCAGCGCCTATATCGAGCAATCAGGGGGACCTACGCCTTGATCAAACGATAAGCTCCAAGCAGTCGATCTTTGCGCGCCTCAGTTACAAGGTGCGGAGTGTAACGACCGCGCCCGATCCAAACTGTACCGGTTTCTGCACCGTGGCCGGCTCACCGCTTACGGGCGGCTACTCGCAGCCGGAGACAGATGTGGGTCTGACGCTTGCGCACACCTTTCTGCTTACACCGACGCTGATCAACGAGTTCCGCACGGGCTTCAACCTCCTGCGTACGGAAACAACGAACAGCGCCATTAACACCGAAGCGCTCCTTACCCAGACAGGGATACAAGGCGTGACTGATCCGGACACCGCACCCGAAGCACCAAACGCACAGATCACAGGCTTTGGTGTGACTGGCGGCGGCAACCCCTCCAAGCAGCGGTCGGGGATCTTCCAGTTGATCGACAACGTGACCTGGACCAGGGCCAACCACACCATCAAGCTCGGCTTTGACTTTCGTCGCTTGACCGACCATGACGATAACGTCTTCGGCAGCTATCGTGCGGGCTTGTACACCTTTAACGGAACCTCAACCGTAGGCCAGACAGTCGGAGATCCATTTACGCAGTTCCTGCTCGGCTACCCGGATTACACCATCCTGGCCACGGTGACCAATCCGAACATGGATGGGCTGGGTCACTCCTATGCCTGGTTTGCGCAGGATGACTGGAAGGTAACGCCGCGGCTTACGTTCAACTTCGGGTTCCGCTACGAGCTGCATCCACCATTGAAGGAAATCCACTACGACACGGCTGCCTTTGATCCTGCCTACAACGCAAATGGCGTGCACGGGGCCGTAGTTGTGCCAAATGCACAAGCGCTGACTTATACCGATCCTGACTTTGCAAACTCAATTGCACCCACGCCGATCCTGACTGCGGCACAGGATCACCTGCCTGCCACACTGCGCTACACGGCACGGGGAGACATTGGCCCGCGCGTTGGCTTTGCATGGCGCCCGATGAAGAGCGACAAGACAGTGATCCGCGGAGGCTGGGGTAACTTCATCGAGGCTCCACTTGGATTTTCTCTCGTGTCCGGGTGGAGTGTGCATGCGAGCTTTGTACCGTATTACCAGAATGATTACAGCGCCTATAACTCGGATGGATCGCCCAACCTGGCTTCAGGGCCGGTATTCTCCTTCCCGAGCCCCTTTCCTGCAACGCGGGCCACACCGGGCGCGGCAAGTTTCGAGTATGCCTTTCCGATCCGCTACAAGGATCCGTCTGTCCAGCAGTGGAACCTTACCTACGAGCAGGACATGGGCTTCGGAACAGGTATCAGGCTTTCTTATGTAGGTGCGCATGGAAAGAATCTGGAGGAGTTCGAGGACCTGAACCAGGTACAGCCGAACACAACAGGCTACGGGGCGCAGACTCTGCCATATGCTGACTGGCAGATCATCCAGTCGGTCGGCAATCTGGGTGAGAGTAATTACAACGCCTTCTCGGTTGTCGTTGAGAAGCGTCAATCGCATGGGTTGGAGTTTCAGACTTCTTACTTCTACACACGTGACTTGTCCGATGAAGCAGGCGCTGTGCCCACGAGCCTGGTGGCCGCGGGCGGCAACTACCTGACCGATCGCTTCCATCCCGGGCTCGACTATGGCAACGTGACCTTCGACCGCCGGCACCGCGTCCTCACAAGCGGCTTGTATGACCTGCCCTTCGGCCGGGGCAAGATGTTCGGCAACGGCACAAGCCGGCTTACCGACGCGCTGATCGGTGGCTGGCAGACGGGCGGCGTCTTCATCTGGCAGAGCGGCCCGTTCCTTACCCCGTACGAGTCCTCTGATGATCCTGCCGGAACAAACATGGTGACGACGGTTGGCTTCACGCGGCCGGACCGTGTGCCGGGAGTGTCGCTCTACAAGCATGGCAACGCGAATGGGAACCCGCTGTTCTTCAACCCGGCAGCCTTTGCGCTTCCCGGCAGTAACATAGGCCGCTTTGGCAACGCGCGGGTGGGGTCGCTGGTTGGCCCGGGTACGGTGAACACTTCGCTCTCGCTCGTCAAGGCGGTCCAGCTGACCGAGGCCAGCAAGCTGCAGGTTGGTATCTCGACCGCGAACCTGTTCAATCATCGCAACTACGAGCCGCCCAACACCGAGGTTGATACACCGGAGCAGTACGGGCAGAGTACAGAGCTGCAAACGGCTGAGGGAGCCGGTCCGCGAACCGTGCAGCTCACGGCGCGAATCAGCTTCTAGCTGAGTACGAGCGTCCGCTGCCTTCTGGAAAAGCGGCC